>JAJJBE010000126.1 GCA_020996635.1 Bathymodiolus brooksi methanotrophic gill symbiont | reverse complement strand
TCTCAGTGCCCAGCAAGGGCTGAACAAGTTCGCTTTAAAATCGAAACTTTATATTAATGCTATTCGACAAGCTTTTGATGAATTGCAACAATTAAAGTCGGCTACTGCGTAACATCAGTTAGTAACTTCTGGAGTGCAAGAGCTACTTTTGTCGATATATTTAGCGAACTTCTCTTCAAATTTCCCAATTTCGGAGTTGATTAGTTGAATATGCACAACTAGGTTTGGTTTCATAGCGAGGCATTACTTTAAATGCAATGTTAGTTTTTTTACTTGCTTCTTCTAGTGCTTTAATGGCATTTTCTTCAATACCAAATAACCCTAATGAGATTCTTCCCAGGAATTCTCCAGATCTAAATAACCATAATTCAGAAAATCCCTGTGATTTCAGTTTTTGTTCTAATTTAAAGGATTCTCGCATAGAGCTTATAGGGGGAGTAAGCAGTAAATAGCTATTTATATAACTGATGTTACGCAGTAGCCGACTTTAATTGTTGCAATTCATCAAAAGCTTGTCGAATAGCATTAATATAAAGTTTCGATTTTAAAGCGAACTTGTTCAGCCCTTGCTGGGCACTGAGA
>JAJJBE010000050.1 GCA_020996635.1 Bathymodiolus brooksi methanotrophic gill symbiont | reverse complement strand
CTGACAATCCTGTCGCTGTTGTATAGCTAAATGAAGTGATCAGGTAATCGGTGTATAAGTCAAAAATATCAGGTGTTTTCATAGCCTACTATTTTAATGGAAATATCATTAGGGTGCGTAACATCAGTTGATAAGATGATTGAAGAGCAACATCAGCACTAAAATATCTTATATTCTCGAATAAAAAGGCCCCTTTTAATAGCATACATAGGGTGTCCATCACTATGCTGTGGAATATGTAGACCATGCCAATGAATAACAGAAGGCTCTGATAATCTATTTTTATAATAAATACGTACTTTTTGTCCTTGTTTATAATTTAATGTCGGGCCTAAATAATTATCTTCCAGTTCTACAACGGTACCTTTAGGGTCTTTTAGTAACTTAGCATAGTACTTTTGAACTTTCGTTTTACGACCTTGTTTAATTGGCATGTCAGCATCACGCGATGTAATTTCGATCTCCACATCAGCTTTAAAACTGGCTGTAGGCTTACTTTTTAAAGAGTTCGTTTTAGCTAATGCTAATTTGGGAAACATACTTAAAGCAGTCACCCCTAAGGCGGAATGCTGCAAAAAATTACGTCGGTTATAGTTAATTTTATTAATCATAGTTATCTCCAATTAATTATTTCTACAATGCTTAAACCACTTATTAAAGTTCTAAAGAGAAGCTTTTATTTTCTATCGTAAGTCACAAAACTATAGCTAAAATCGACACTCACATCATTGTCGATATCTTCTCTCTGATACTCAGACCATTGGTTTTGATCAAACTCTGGAAACCATGTGTCGCCTGCAAATGATTTCTTGATTTCTGTAATATACAATCTATCCGATTTTTCTAATATAGATTCATATAAAGTGGCACCACCAATAACAAAAATTTCTTCTTCTTTGCTACAGCTCTCAAGCGCACTATCTAAGCTATTAAATACTTCGCAGCCTTCTTGCAGGTAATTTGAGTTACGGCTAATAATAATATTTTTTCTACCCGGTAATGGCTTGCCTATCGATTCAAAAGTCTTACGTCCCATAATAATAGGGTGCCCCATAGTAATTTTTTTAAACTTTTTTAAATCTGCTGACAAGTGCCAAGGCATTTCTTTATTAAGGCCTATGGTTCGATTTTCTGCCATCGCAACAATGAGTGATAGTTTCATGCTTTTACGTTAGTTTGTTGTGTTAAACAAAATTATAGCCTGTCTCAACAATAATATAGGCGATAATAGTCATTATTTTTTTTATTAAAGCTCCATCATTATGACAACAAAACAAACTCTATTACAACGTAGTAATTCTAAATGTGAATTATGTAGTGCTGAAGATAACTTAAGCGTATACAGCCTTCCTCCTGAAGAACAAGAGACTGCTGAGCAATCAATTTTAATTTGTAGTACCTGCCATGGTCAAATAGCCCAGACTAGCCCAGTTGATGAAAAACACTGGCGCTGCCTTAATGACAGCATGTGGAGCACAATACCAGCAGTACAAGTTATGGCATGGCGACTTCTTAAAGCTTTCTCCAGCTCATCTTGGGCGCAAGACTTATTAGATATGCTTTATTTAGACCCTGAAATGCAGGATTGGGCTGAATCTCATGCTATCAATATCCTTGCTGATGAAAGTAGCGACGCGACTTTGGATAGTAATGGCACTCAACTATTAGAGGGTGACACTATTACTTTAATTAAAGATTTAGATGTAAAAGGTGCTGGTTTTACAGCTAAACGCGGAACAGTGGTTAAAAATATTGCCTTAACAGAGAACCCTAAGCATATTGAAGGTCGTGTCAATGGCGTACGTATTGTTTTAGTCGCTAACTTTTTAAAAAAAGTTGTCTAACTACTTGATGGCTAATTGACTTCATTATTGTGCAATTAGCCATCCTTTTAGCCGCCAAACCTATAAGCTAACAATTGATTTAATTATAAAATACTAAAGTAAGTTATATGCCATAAAAATAAAGCTTTTTTTATCCTAAATTTTCCCTTATTATTCTAAGGATAAAAATTATAACTAATTCACTCCTAACCCTCTGTTAGTAATGTCTAAAAAAACTCAACAACCCAAACTCTCTTTTTTTCACAGAGTTTTTTATCCAGCCAGTTTTTTAATGGGGCGAATTAACTTTGCAAAAAAGTCACTTTTCCTTGCTGTGTTTATTTTATTTTCATTTTTTATCATTTCTAGCACTCTTTTTATAAAATTAAACAGCAGTATTAATAGCGCAAAAACACAATTAACTGGTTTAGAAACCCTTCCTTATATATTTAAAGATATCCAATAAATACAGCAACATAGGGGCTTATCTTCTGGTGTTTTAGGTGGTAACAACAAACAAAAAAATCAACGTCTACTCAAAGAAGTCGACACCATAAAAAGCCTCCAGTTACTCAACCAATCAATCGCTCCATTGCTTATTGACTTCAGTTCTTGGACTCAAAGTCAAAAACAATGGCATGAAATTACTCAACAAGGCATGCTGTGGCCTGTCGAAAAAAACTTTGCTGCCCATAGTCAATTAATTAAAATGTTACTACGCTTAAATCAGGAACTAGCAGATAAATATTTACTGACTAATCAAACGGATATTGCTACCTATTATTTAATACCATGCTATACTAACTTGCCCCAACACAAGAGTTTATGGGTAAAACATGGGCATTGGGAATGAGTATTATCGCTGCCGGCTCATCAAATGAAATGCAACGCCAACAAATTTACGCACTGCTCTCACAAGTACAATACACCACAGAGTTGCTAAGCACCAATCTTAGAAGAACAGGCTATTACAACCCAACAATACAGACGATACTGGGACATCAAGAGCAAGAAATAACTAAAATCAGTCATGATATTATTAAGTTAGTGGAATTCCATATTTTACAAAAGCAGCCCCCACTTTCAGCTGAGGAATTTTTCGATATTATTACCGTTGCAATTAATACCACTTACCACACTTTATATAAGGTACTCATTCCTACTACTGTTACACTGACTAAAGAACAGTTACAAATACACAGAAATTCCTTACAAAATATTAGCCTAATAATCGCCTCATTATTCTTACTATTAGCTTATTTTGGTATAGGAATTTATATTGTAGTGCAAAAAAATATCCGATCTATTTCTAAGACAGCTCTTGCTCATGGCGACTACCAGGTACGTAGCCAACTGACTAAACATAATGATGAACTCAATATCGTCAGAGAAAGTTTAAACTTTATGGCGGATCAGTTTATCCAGAATATGCATGAAGAAGCAGCAGGAAAACAACGCCTACAAGCTATTGTAGATTCATCACACGAAGGCATAACTATTACTGATCATGATGGTAATATTATTGATATTAATCGCGCTTTTACAAAAATAACAGGGTATAGCCGTAATGAAATCTTAGGTAAAAATCCTAGTTTATTAAGTTCAGGCAAGCAAAGCACCGAATTTTATGCTGCTATGTGGGATACGCTTAATACACAAAATTTCTGGTCTGGAGAAGTTTGGAATCGTAAAAAATCGGGGGAGTTATTTATCTCGCAACTCAGTATTACCGCAATTACTGAAAATAATCAGTCCTATTATATTGGTATGCTTTCTGATATTACCAAAAATAGAGAGCAACAAGAAAACCTTGAACTTATGGCACATTATGATGTGCTAACACAGCTACCTAATCGTGCTTTATTTGCAGACCGCTTTAAGCTTGCCATTGCGAACAGCAAATGCAATAACTCTTTATTAGCTGTCTGTTTTCTTGATTTAGATAATTTTAAACCTATAAACGATAATTATGGTCATGGAGCAGGCGATCAAATATTAATTGAAGTTGCTAACCGACTTAAAGCATGTGTGCGTGATGAGGACACTGTTTCCCGCCAAGGTAGTGATGAATTTGCCTTATTAATTGGTAATATTAACTCAAAATCTCAATGTGAAGAAATTCTATCTCGAATCCATGCTAGCCTTTATCTACCTTATTCCATTGATGGCACATCACACCAAGTAAGTGCCTCTTGCGGTATTACTTTGTACCCAAGTGATAGTGCTGATATTGATACTTTAATGCGTCATGCCGACCAAGCAATGTATCAAGCAAAATTAGCTGGCAAACATCAATTTCATTTCTTCAATGCGCAGCAAGATAAACAAGAATATCATCACCGCGAGGAAGTCCAAGCAGCACTGAATAATCAAGAATTAGTACTCTACTTCCAACCTAAAGTGAATATGAAGACCGGCAATGTTTTTGGTGCCGAAGCACTCATTAGATGGAGCCACCCGAGTAAAGGTATCATTCCTCCTTTAGATTTCCTACCTCTTATTAAAGGTACGGATTTAGAAATAGACGTGGGTAACTGGGTAATAGAGGAAGCTTTAAAGCAACTTACTTATTGGATAGCTAATGACATTACTTTAGAAGTCAGCGTTAATATTTCTTCTTATCACCTGCTGTCGGCTTTATTCATTACCCAGCTCGATGCCGCTTTAGCAAAATACCCTTTAGTGCAATCTAATTTTTTACAACTAGAAATATTAGAAAGCAGCGCGTTAAGTGATTTATATACCGTCAGTAATATTATTCAAACTTGCCAGAAAAATTTAGGTGTCAATATTGCCTTAGATGATTTTGGTACTGGGTATTCATCGTTAACGCACTTAAGAAATCTTCCCACCAATACTATCAAAATTGACCAAAGTTTTGTCAGAGATGTCTTAGAGGATCCGAGCGACTATGCGATTATTGATGCTGTCATTGGTTTATCACACTCTTTTAATCGTAATGTTATTGCTGAAGGCGTAGAAACAACTGAACATGGCCTGATGCTTTTATTAATGGGCTGTAAATCAAGCACAGGGTTATGGTATATCAAGACCACTTCCTGCCGCCGCATTTTCTAATTGGCTAAAAACATACAAAGCCAATCAAGTTTGGATTAAACACGCAAATAAAAACTACCCGGCTCTAACAAGAAAAATTGAGATTTTTAAACTGTCATCAGCACAATGGCTAATTAATTTTGAAGAAAGACTACACCTAAATAAAACAACTGATAAAAACTGGCCTATTTTAAATAAGAAAAAATGCCCTTGTGGTACATGGATAAAAAGAGAGCGACAAGCTGGTTTTACCCACCCCGAAAAATTCATTCAATTAGGATCTCTGCATGATTTAACACATGAGCTTGCTGAAGAGTTAGTCGAGCAACATTCAGCCGGTCATATTAAATATGCCGACCTTAATGCCTTGCGAGAACTATTTAAAGAAATGCACAAAATTGCTGCCTGTTACCTCTATAGACTAGCTACAAAAACAGAGCCATTTCCTTAAATAGTTTGCTAAGGGACGTGCAGGGAATAACATCCCGAAGTTATAACGCAGGATTTTTGTGCCAGGAAGGTTGCTCTCATGAGGCGCATAGTTATTCTACGCAACGAATGAGAACCGCCTTCCTGGTGCAAAAAGACTAGTTAGAAACCGGGAGATTGTTTCGTGCACGTTCCTAAGGTGCTGCTAGTTAACACCACCTTCAGCTAAATGCTTAGGATTAAGTATCCTTTCTAGCTCACTTCTTGAAAGATCTGTCATTTCCTCTGCAACATCAACAATAGGCCGTCCCTGTTTATATGCAGCCTTTGCAATTTCTGCCGCTTTTGCATAACCAATAATAGGGTTTAGCGCTGTGACTAAAATAGGATTTTTTGCTAAGGCAGCTTCTAAATTTTCCACCCGTACAGAAAAGTCTGCAATCGCTGTATCTGCTAAAGCTTTGCTCACTTGGCTAATAATTTCAATACTTTGCAAAATATTATAAGCAATCACTGGTAACATCACATTCAGCTGAAAAGAACCTGATTGTCCAGCAACAGTAATAGTCGCATCATTGCCAATCACTTGTGCTGCCACCATTGCGGTTGCTTCTGGAATAACTGGGTTTACTTTACCCGGCATAATGCTGCTGCCTGGCTGCAAAGCCGTTAACTCAATTTCACCTAAACCCGCTAAAGGTCCGCTATTCATCCAGCGTAAATCATTAGCTATTTTCATTAAGCTGACCGCAATAGTTTTTAATTGACCTGATAATTCAACAATGGCATCTTGGCAGCTTAAGCTTTCAAAAAAAGAATCATTCGGTACAAAATCTAACTTGGTCACTGTACTCACTTCAGCTGCAAATCGTTTTGCAAATTCAGGATGTGCATTAATGCCCGTGCCAACCGCTGTACCACCTTGAGCCAATTTTTGTATACGTGGCAATGCTGATTCAACGCGTGCAATACCATTACGAATCTGTAATGCCCATGCACCTAACTCTTGCTCTAAAGTCATTGGCATTGCATCCATTAAATGCGTACGCCCTGTTTTAGTGTATTGCGCACAGGCCGCAGCTTTTGTTTCTATTGTTTCCGCTAGGTGCGTTAACGCTGGAATAAGTTGACGATGGCTCTCTAAAGCTGCACTAATATGAATAGCTGTTGGAATAACATCGTTACTACTTTGCCCCATATTGACATGATCATTGGCTCCAACGGCTTTATCGCTAATCTCTGAAGCTAAATGCGCAATCACTTCATTCAGGTTCATATTGGTACTAGTACCCGAACCTGTTTGGAAGACATCAATAGGAAATTGCTCTGCGTATTTCCCTTGAATAATGCTTTCAGAAACTTGAATAATGGCTGCACCTTGCTCTTTATCAAGTAACTCTAAATCAATATTTACTTTAGCAGCTGTTTGTTTAATTAATGCCACTGTTTTTATAAAAGCCGCGGGCATTTCTAAGCCACTAATAGAAAAATTATTAATTGCTCGTTGAGTTTGCGCGCCATATAAAGCATCAGCAGGAACTTGTAATTCCCCCATGCTATCTTTTTCTATTCTATAGTCAGTCATTGGATTGTGTATTTTGTGAAGGGGTTGGGGAGGCGTTTAACGGTTATATACCCAAACGAAATCAAGTTGCTTTGGGAATGCGGCCTTTAGTCGCAGAATACCTTGATATGCGATTGCAGCGGCTAAAGGCCGCTGTTCCAATTAGTTAAAATCACGCATCTTCATTGATTTTGAGTATACAACTTATAAACTCAATACCATTTCTTCATTAAATGGCCAGCATAACTCTTGATTAGTTTCTGTATTCAATAACACAGGGATTTTTGTAGCGTAATGTTCTTGCCATTGCTCTTGCTCTGCAATATCAATTTTGCTGTACATAATATCTAGCGGAGCTAACAAAGCTTCTGCTTGCTCGCATAAATGACAGGCTTCTGTACTTAATAATAAATAGCTCATGCGGTTTTTCCTATCTTATCTAGGTAGCCCATCAAAAAGGCAGATAGTACAAAAGTCATGTGAATCACAACATACCAAAACATTTTATCATTTTCGATATGTTCTATATTCATAAACACTTTTAATAAATGTATTGATGAAATCGCTACAATAGAAGAGGCAACCTTCATTTTTAAGGAGCCATAATCATGTGTTCCTAGCCAAGATAATTTTTCTGTCCCTTCCGCAATATCTAAACGAGACACAAAATTATCATAGCCACTGAACATAACAATAATGGTTAAACTGCCCACTAAGGTTAAATCAATAAACGTTAGTAATTTTAAAATTAATTGTGATTCATCAACTTCTAAAATAATCGGAATAAAATGATAAATTTCTTGAAAGAATTTAACCGTTAAAGCCATTAGAGCTAAACTCATGCCTAAATAAATAGGCGCAAGCAGCCAGCGACTGGCATAAATTAATCGTTCAATAATTTGTTCCACTAGCTTACTGCCTCCTCTACAGGCTCAATAGGCAGTTCAATACCCAACATTGTTGCAATATCTTTTTCTACCGTATCAATTCCTTTAATCAAAAATTCTGTGCTTAATTTATTTAAAATGCCTACGCTAAAAAACGGCGGTAAAGTGGGGCCTATGGTGACATTTTTGATATTTTTCTGAAATAAAGCCAACATCATTAAAATGGTTTGCTGTTCATACCATGCAATATTAAAAGAAACCGGCAGTTCATTAATATGGCTCAGCTGCATTTTATTTTGTAATGCACTTAAAAATTGCATCACCGCATAAAAATCATGCGTTTGCCCTGCATCTAATAAACGTGGGATACCTTTTATTTCACCCAACTCTAAATTATAAAAACGGTATTTTGTATCACCCGCAGTTATCACCAAAGTATCCGTCGGTAGTGATTTCACTAACTCCGTATAGTATTTTCGTTCCTTATGTCGTCCATCACAACCCGCTAAAACTAGAATATGCTGAATATCATTTGATTGAATTAGTTCTGCAATAGGCGTTACTAATGCCTGTAATGCTTTTCTACCATAGCCTGTAGTAATACTTCCCGTATTTAAAGTATCAGGTGCAGGACAAGTTTTTGCCTGCTCTATAATGGCAGAAAAATCTTTAGTTTCACCCTGACGGCGGTTTTCGATATGTTGAAGCCCAGACCAACCCACCATACCTGATGTATAAGCCATTTCTATATAGCCTTTTTTAGGTTGCTGTAGGCTATTACTGGTCACTAAAACTGGGCCTTTAAATTTACCAAACTGAGTTTTCTGATTTTGCCAAGCGTCACCGTAGTTAGCAACAAGGTTGAAGTACTTTTTAAACGCCGGATAGCTATGAGCAGAGAGTAATTCTCCATGCGTATAGATATCCACACCTGAACCAGCACTTTGCTCTAATAAATCCTGTAAGTCTTGTAAATCATGTCCTGTAACAATAATCCCTGGCTTATCCCAAGTATCTAAATGCACCTGTGTTGGTTCTGGGTCGCCAAAGCGTTCTGTATTAATTTTTTCTAACAAGCCCATCAGTTCCATTGCTTGCTCACCACAATCATAATTCATGGCTAAAACAGCATCCAGATCAGCCTCTTTATCTAGAATAAAAGCCACAGCTTTATGTGTAAAGGCATAATATTTTTCCTCATACACGTCCAATACTTGAATATGCTCTAATAATGCGCCTAAACCTTTGGCTGCATACATAAGCATCTCACGTGCCGCGTGAAGATCAGCCTCTTGCTCATTCATGTCTTCCGCTGGCATCACACCGACAGTTTCACCTTTTTTTATAAATTCAGCGACATCAACCTTTTCGTAATGCCAAAGAGTTTCTTCAGGAAGTATCTGCTTAAAACTCGCACCACTGGTGATTAATTTTCTTTTTAAATACTCACGACGTTGAACACTTTCTGCAATCAACTGTACAAAAATATCCGCATCAAAATTAACGTTAGTCACCATAGCATAAAGCGAACGAGCCATAAATTGATCAATATTTTTTTCTGCTAAATCCAATTCTGCAGCTTGGCCTGCATAGTAAGCAAGCCCTTTAAGTGTGTAGCTTAGTAAATCATGTAAGCTGGATATATCTGATTTTTTACCGCAAATTCCCGTAGTATCACAGGCAACATTTTTTTTAGCTTCCTGGCAATGGTAACAAAACATAAATAATCTCCTTGCTATGTTGTCTTTATAAATAAGAACAAATTAATGCGATAAGCTACGCAATATACTGGCGTAATCTTCATCAATTTTATAATCACTGGCGCGTAATTCTTTAATCCGTTTACATGCATTAATCACGGTTGTATGGTCTCTGCCACTAAAAGCATCACCAATTTCAGGCAAGCTATGGCTAGTTAATTCTCTTGCCAAGGTCATGGCAATTTGTCGTGGGCGCGTTACCGATTGCTTACGACTTTTAGATAATAAATCAGCAATTCTAATTTTAAAATACTCAGCAACAGTCTTTTGAATATTCTCTATGCTCACTAATTTATCTTGTAGAGAAATCAAATCGTGCAGTGCTTCTTTAGCAAAATCGATAGTAATTTCCGCGCCCGTAAATTGTGCATTAGCAATCACTCGGCGTAATGCTCCTTCTAAATCTCGTACATTCGAAGGAATACGTTTACCAATGAAAAAAGCGACTTCCTGTGCAAGTTCTACCCCACTTTGCTCCGCTTTATTCATTAAAATAGCAGATCTTGTTTCTAAATCAGGTGGCTCTACAGCAACCGGCAGTCCCCAACCAAAACGTGACTTTAATCGGTCTTCTAAACCTTCAATTTCTTTTGGGTATTTATCACAGGTTAAAACCACCTGATTTTTCTTTTCTAATAGAGTATTAAAAGTATGAAAAAACTCTTCTTGGGAACGCTCTTTACCTGCAAAAAACTGAATATCATCCACAAATAAGGCATCTACATTACGGTAATACTCTTTAAATGCATCAATACTGTTTTGTTGAAAAGCCCTCACCATATCTTGAACAAATTTTTCAGAGTGTAAATACACAATATTAGCATTCGGGTTTTTAGCCAAAATAGCATTACCAATCGCGTGCATTAAATGGGTTTTACCTAAACCTGACGCACCATAAATAAGCAATGGGTTATAAGCTTTACCCACATTTTCTGAGACCTGTAAGGATGCCGCTTTTGCTAATTGATTAGACTTACCTTCAACAAAATTATCAAAAGTGAATGCAGTATTAATAAAATTAAGATGCTTTTTAGGTTTTATCTCATTTTCTCTACTTTTAGGCCGCTGAATCTTTTTAGGTGCATCTGCAGGGTTTACTTTTTTTGACCCAATTTCCATACGTACACTATATTGCCCACTAGAAAACTCATACACAGCACCTTCAATCTTGCTTAAAAATTGCTCTTTTACATGCGCAATAATAAATTGATTAGGCGCTAACAACTTAATAATGTCATTTTCTTCTTCTTCTTCTGCTTGTAATGGCCTAATCCAAGTGTTTAAATCATTAGTAGAGATTTCATTCTCAAGACGGGAAAGGCAAGAATTCCAAATAGAGCTCATTAAACGGTTCGCAAGTAAGGTTAAAAATAAGAAAAACAGGCGCTTAAACGCTCCTGAATAATATTCGAATAATAGCATATTATGCTGAATCTAAGCTTAAATAAATACCTAAAAATGACAACAAAAATGCAAACAATCTTAATTACAGGCTGTTCAACAGGCATAGGTTATCAAACAGCTGTCAGCTTAAAACAACGAGGTTATCGTGTGATTGCCTCTGCAAGAAATTTTGACGACGTAACATGCTTAATCAATGAGGGTTTTGAAACCGTACAACTTGATCTTGCTGATAGCGATAGTATTCGAGCAGCCGTTAAAAAAGTCACATTATTAACCGATGGAAAATTAGATGGTTTATTTAATAATGGTGCATACGGGCAAGCAGGTGCTGTCGAAGATTTAAGCCGCTCAGTGTTACGTGAGCAATTTGAAACAAATTTTTTTGGTACACATGAATTAACTAATTTAATTATCCCGCTGATGAGAAAACAAGGTAAAGGCCGTATTATTTATAACAGCTCAATCCTTGGTTTTGTCGCCATGACTTATCGGGGGGCTTATAATGCCAGCAAATTTGCATTAGAAGGTTTAGTGGATACTTTACGTTTAGAACTGCATGGCACTGGCATTTATCTATCCTTAATAGAGCCAGGACCTATCACGAGTAACTTTAGAAAAAACGCCTTTGCCTCTTACAAAAGAAATATCGACCCTAGCAAAAGTTATCACCAAGATACTTATAAAGTAATGGAAGCTCGTTTACAAAAAGAAGGCCCTGCTGCTCCCTTTACTTTGCCAGCCGAAGCTGTTGTTACACGTGTGATTCATGCAATGGAATCTACGCGACCTAAAGTGCGTTATTATGTAACTTTCCCTACTTATTTATTTGCTTTTTTAAAGCGCATATTACCCATGCGTTGTTTAGATTATTTATTAAGGAAAGTTCAGTAAAATAACTGTTTTCTATCCGGCGATATATCATCGCTGAAACTAGACAGCTATCTAATAAAACAAGAAAGGTAAGCCAATGATTGAAACTTTACCGCCTCAATTACTTGACCAGCTAAGAGGTTTATTACAAAAAAGCCGCTAACAACTGCAGCAAAGTATCAATACCACTATGGTTCAGACTTATTGGCAGGTAGGCCGATTAATTGTTGAGGATGAACAGCAAGGTAGTGAGCGAGTGGCCTATGGTAAACAAGTGCTAAAGCAATTATCCAGTGCATTAACGGCTGAGTTTGGTAAGGGGTTTGATAGCTCAATCTTGCGGAATATGCGTAGCTTTTATCTCATATTTCCAAAATATGACGCAGTGCGTCACAATTTGAGCTATACCCAAGCTACTTGAAGATGCTGTATTAATGGAACCGCGAGCTTTAGTCAATGATACACCGCACATTGTCCGTATCGCTAAACGACTTTTAAAGGAAATCTTTAAACTAGGGTATCGCTATCAAAAGTGCAGTTTACAGCTAGGACACATTCAGATCGAAACCCAGCGGCAATAAATGGACTTATTCTCAGTGTCAGAACAAAGCAGTGACTCAAGTATTTTAATGAACACCGTCGATCATATTAACCACCGCTTCCCCAAAGCCATTACAATAAGCGCAGCCGGTATCAACAATAATTGGCAAACTCCGGTTAATTACTTATCACCTTGCTATACGACGGATTGGGATTCATTGCCTAGGGTCAAATAGCCAAAACCTTACTAGGTAGGGTGTGGGCTATGTCTTTCAACAATTATTGAAACTTACATTATCATTAAAAAAGCTTTATTTAGGATAATCGAGCTTACCGAAAATAGGGAGCGTTTGTTACTCAATCATTAGGTGACTTGGTAAGTTTAGTCATGTATACTAGACTTAATTAAAGACCACATAAACGTACTGGTAATGGCATGACAACTAGAATATTAACTGAAGACGCTGTTAGCATTAGCGAGCCTGCCTTTTATTGCATACCCGCTAAAACCTATGAATTTATGATGGATCACATCGAAGATTTGGAACTACTGGCTATTGTTGAACAACGAAAAAACGAACCTAGCGTAAAGGTTAATTTAAATGACTTATGAGTTAGCGTTTAAAAAGTCAGCTCTTTAAAGAATGGAAAAAGTTAGGCGCTACAGTTCAGACGCAATTTAAGAAGAAGCTTGAAAATATTCTAGAAAATCCGCATATAGAAAGTGCAAAACTGTCAGGCGGGAATCACTTATATAAAATTAAACTTCGCCAAGCGGGTTACCGATTAGTTTACGAGGTCAATGATACGATCATTACCGTCACCATAATTTCTGTTGGAAAACGCGATAAAGGGAAAGTATACAAAACTGCAATGGATCGCATCAATTGAAGAAACCTAACCACGCAATGACTAGCAGGTTTACTCTCTACTTATAATAGGTGAAATATGGTGCAATATTGGGGTCAACTCAGAATTCGGTCATAAACCCCGTTAAGGATTTTTCCTAATCTCAGATTAATAGCATCAGCGAGTATGGTTGTTAGTAATAGCGTTTTATATTTGGCCTGCTTACTACTTTTTAGGTTGATAAAAAACAGTGAATTTAGTATATTTTAAAAAAACTTCTTTTATTAAATATGAAAATCATTTTACTATACCACCTAATTCCACCCATAATTTCAGCAACCTTATATTTGTTTATCTATTTAAAGCCCTGGATACGTTTAAAATGCAATAATACATACCCTTCTCCCCACGGCTTTCTCATAAAAAACCTAGCGCAGTGTAAAATGGGCTAATTTATAAATCTCTTGCCTAAAACAACACCTCCCGAAGCAGCTATCCCCCAATTTCCCCCCTTTAATTGTGAAAAAGAAGATCTCAGATTTATAGACGCATTAAAAAGCTTTCCAGACGAGCGAGGTAACCGAGGTAAGCGTCATTCACTTGTTTTTTTAATAGTGACCGTTGTTTTTGCTACGTTAGTTAATCGATCAAAAGTGTCTAGCATTCACCGGTATATGACTAATAAAATTGATTGGTTACGTGAAATAACAGGGGGTCATGATGCAAAAGTTGTTTCCCGTGCTCATTTACCTAGAATGCTTGCAAAATTAGACTGGGTTGAGCTAAGTGTGGTTATAAATGTCTGTTATGGTGAGAAAATAGCAGCATTAATTCAGAATAAATGGATTAGTGCCGATGGAAAAGTCATGCGAGGAACGATAAAGTCAGGGGAGAAACAAGCGATTATTCATGCTGTTTCTCACGACAGCCGTATTGATGTGGCGCAAGCGCGTCAAGCGGGTGATAAGTCCAGTGAAATAACCGTCATGCGTGAATTTATCGCTGAAATGGGGTTAGATCAAGCACGTTTAAGCTTAGATGCTCATCATTGCAATCCCGATACTATGATACAAATTGAAAAGGCAGGTGGATGCTACTTAATTCAGGTAAAAGAAAATCAACCTAAATTACTCGAATACTGCCGCCAATTAGGGGGTCAGGAGTCCGTCGCATATGTCTCTGATTATAAGGCATCTCATGGTCTAGTTTGTGCGCGAGAAGCCCACTTACATGCCATTCGTTTACCAGACATTGATACCCGCTGGAAAAATAGTGGCTTGAAAACGCTTATTGTCATGAATCGCGAAACATTTAATCAATCAACAGAGAAAGTAAGTAATGAAACGGCTTATTATTTGAGTAATTATCAAGATAAAAATGACCAAGCGACTGTTAGCCATTTAGCACAGGTTATACGTAGTCACTGGGTTGTCGAATCAAATAACTGGCAATTAGATGTTACTTTTGGCGAAGATTTAGTCAAAACCAAAAATGGAATGCAGGCGTTAATTATGGGCAAATTACGCTGCTTTGCGATGAATTTAATTCGCTGGAGTGAAAAAAGAACAAAAAACTTTCAAGCCAGCATCGAGAAATTTATTGATTCTCCTGAAGCATTGGTTTCTATGCTGAGGCAAGTGAATTTTTTATGAGAAAGCTGTGCCCTTCTCCCCCCGTCACCTAACTACTTTATTGGCTTATCTTTCTCTGTCTTTTTTTATTATGGAGTACCTTTATGGCTTTGGCATTATGGATGGAAAATTACAGCAAAAATAATTTTAGGGTGTTTTATTACTATATTCTTAACCACCCAAATAGTTGATTTAGCTATACAATTTGAAGAAGGTGGTTCATTAATTTTCTCCTTTTTTATTCAGTCACCAATCAGAGTTGCTATAGCTGTATGGCTGGCAAAACATGATTACTTATTGCTAAAAACAAGAAAGTTTCCTGACTTCTTAACCCGCAAAAAACCATTACAAAAAAGAAAAAGTATCACTTTTCCATCAGCTATAAAAGAAAATAAAACTAACCAAAAAAAGAGCACAAAACATACTAAAAAGGCTAGCCGTTGAATTAGGAGTAGTCACGAACCTGTGCTACCAATCATTCTTGGCGCTACTGGCGGGGCTATGTTTTTTTACACCTATTATAGAGCCATAAAATATTTGCGTAAGAGATAGCAAATAAAAATTTTTCAGCCCTCTTCATAAACATCCTAGAGGCTCTCTAATAGATCATACCCTCAATTCTCTGTACTGCTATTGCTACATCCAGTCTACCTTCACTAATCAAATCAAGCATTTTTTCCGCTTGGCTTTCATTAATAAAACCATTCATAATCACTTTTGGTAAAAGTTGGTTTAAGTTATCTATAGAATCTATTTTCCCCTGCTCCACCTTCATTACTTCCAGCTTAGCACTAAGCCTTTCAACTACCTCTTTACGAACCTGATCCTGCTCACTTCCAGATCGAACCATTTTTGCGATACTGTAGCCTACCGCCCCAGAAACTGCTGCAGATCCTATAACCCAGCCAACAGGTGTAGCAGTAACAAAGACTCCACCCAAAGTACCTGCAAGCGAAGTAGACCCAAATAATGTTGCTGCTCCAGCTGCACTAGCAATCCCTCCTGATGCAACTACTCCAGCTGCTGCACCACCTATTGCAGATAAGCCCTCTCCAGCAATACCGACTTTATCTTTCTTTTTTAACTTATTAATAGCATCACTCATTTCCTTATTAGGACTATCATCCTCCAGCTCAATGGGAATATACTTTTCCTTTATATTAGCAGCTGTTTTTATAACTTGAACAGAGTATTTATCCAGCTGTTTGTGCGCCTTGCTTGCCACTCCTTTAAGGTCATTGCTATCAATTGTGTTTTTTACTGCAAAATCAACGGTATCATTGGTAGTATTTTTTACAGCTGGCAATTCAGATATTACCTTCGTTGATATTTCTGCTATCTGAGCATTCAAACCTTGAATATTAAATTTCATCTTTTAGATAGCTACTGATTGCTACAAATATTTTCTGTACTAATTCAAAAAATTTATGAGCTAATTCTATGATGGCAGTAAATGGAGATCCTGAGTAATCACCGCCCTCCATCGCAGCACCAACCCCTGCTCCGTAAAGTGTAGCAATAAAAGTTGATAATGGTTGAAGTAGACTACCAAAGAATAGTATTCCAGCAATTAAAGAAGATACAGCTGCTCCTAAAGCAATTCCAAGTACAATTTTAGGATTTGCTTTTAAGAAAGCAAAAATTTGCTGGACAATAATCTTCCCTATAGCAATAAGCTCTCCTGCAATAACTTTAGTCTGATCCCATATCGCCTTAAGTCTAGTTAATATCTCAGGGGGAATTCCTCGTCGAATTCCATCTAAAACCACTTCTTCAAAACTAGCAGATGTACTTTCAGCGTTAAGGAGTGTTAAATCAAACCGTCCTTGCTTTGAATTATATTCATATGTTGTTGATGTCATATTATTACCTCTATATGGGGTTAATTAACTAAAAGAACGGTTTGTATCACAAGGTTGAACCTGCCTCATTTAATTGTTCATATTTTAGCTTCTAAAATAGTCTTTTATCTATGAATAATGCCATAACGGGTACTACGTCCCCCAGCATCCGTTTTGAGTAAACAGCCCATTGCAACTAATTGAGACAAATGACGTGTTGCTGTTGCTCGGCTAACTTTAGCGACTTTTTGGTACTGGCTACTACTAATGCCTAGTTCAAAGTCACCATCGAGTAAGCGATTTAACACTTTCATTTGCTCTGAATTTAACTGAGTCTGATCGATGCGATGCCAATAATTTGCTTTATTTAGCGTTTGTTCAATTGTATTCAGTGTTTTTAGTAGTGCATCATTTAATGTATCAATGAACCAAATGAGCCACGGGGTTATATCTAATCCCCCCTTTTGCGTACTTTCCAAAATATCATAGTAAGCTTTTCTTCGTTCTAAAATACTCACCGACATCGCGTAAAAGCGAATAGACTGATTTTCTCCTTGTGCTAATGCCAAATCTGTTAGCAAACGAGTAATACGCCCATTACCATCATCTAATGGGTGTATTGTGACAAACCATAAATGCGTAATGGCAGCGCGAATCACGGGATCGAGGGAACTATTTGATTGAGAGGTATTAAACCAATCGATAAATTGACTCAGTTCCTGCTCAAACGTGCTTCTTGGAGGCGCTTCAAAGTGTACTTTAGACCGATCAATACGCCCAGAAACAACCTGCATTGCTTCTTCCCCTCTTAATACCCCCCCTTGTATTGGGTTAAAAAGAGTATAACCTTCAGGAAAAAGTAACTGGTGCCACGTTAAAATTCGTTCTAATGTTAAGGGCATATCCCAGTGACTGATCGCATCAATCGCCATCTCTGCTAAACCATCAGTTTGTTGCGTTGTTGCATAGGACCTTTCTTCAGAAATTCCTAGTTTATTTGCTAACGAGGAACGGACTGACAGCACATTAAGCTTTTCTCCTTCAAATAGCACTTGAGTAAATGATATTAGCTAACAAGGTGTCTAAAGTCGCTATGTCAGACCCTAACCCTGCTTGCTTGCCCAGTAACTGCCCTTGATTAAAGTGAACATCACGTAATAAAGAAGCAAGAGCCTCAGCATCAAAAGTAAACTCAGGCCACCCTTGCTGTTGCCAAATCCACATTTCAAGCACTCCTTTATGATGCAAATAATGTCATTATTCTACTTACAAAATGAGGCGAATAAAATAGTTATTTTTCATCTTGGAAAACATACTTACCAAACCTTTAATTGCTGCATTTCTCTTAATCGTACGTGCTGCAGCTTTAGTGCTTCAAAAATATCCTCTGTATTTTGATTGTGCCTCCCTAAGTCAGGTAATAAGATATTAGCTTCGGCAAAAAAACGTCTTTCCTCATGTTCCTTATTTAAAACCCAAGCATGGCTCCACCAGTGTTGAATCAGTTCTTTTGAGTCTTGTAGTCGATGATTTGAGGCCAATTTATCACTTTTCTCTAAATTCAGCTTCTGTGCTGAGGGAAACAAAAGACTGATTATATTTTTTTAAAGACTGTATTTCTATCAAGAAAAATACGGTAATATCTCTACTATTCATGTAAGCTCTCTCCACAGGAAATGATCTATAAATTGCTTCATCGTTACTAAATAAAACCATACATTATGCTAGATAAAGGAATTAACGATAATCACGCTTTTATACAAAGCATGATATTTAAAGAGTTATCCTCTACTGATATACAAACTATTTTTGAAAAATCAGAGCGTATTGTTTTTTCAAAACAGGCAGATGGACAGCGGAATATTGTTTTTGACAAGGGTGATGCTGGAGACTGTTTATATATTTTAATTCAGGGTAGCGTTGATATTACAATGATCAATCTTGCAGGTGAGGAGCGTGTAGTTACTAAATACGCTAAGCAAGGAGATTATTTTGGTGAACAGGCACTATTTGATAGTTTAAAAAACAGATCAGCGAGAGCGGTTGTTTCTTCAGATTCATGCATTCTACGAAAAATTAATAAACAAGAGTTTGATAATATTATTCTTGCTAAGCAACCTGAATTAAATGATTTCCTAAACGAGAAAGGCAATCATTTATTACAGAAAGATTCTATTATTTTCTCCAAGTTTTTATCAAAGCAGCTTAAACATCAGATAAATGAAGAAAGGTTTTCCTTAGGTAGCTTTATGATTAATGAAGGAGAGGTTGCTGAGCGCTTTTTTTTGATTTTGGATGGTAAAGCAAAAGTCTGGAGAGCTGGGAGTCATGTAGCAACCCTAATTACCGGCAATTATTTTGGTGATGCCGCAATAATTCAGAATGAAAACTATCAAATTACTGTCGAGGCAGAGAGTGCGCTAAAAGTTGTTAGTATCGAGGCTAGCGAGTTCAGAGAACTTTATCATGATAAAAAATCCTCAACGGTTAAAGACTATATTGATAGGATGAATCGATTTAACTTTAATGATCATGGTGTTATTTACTCTCAACACCAAAGTCATTATAAAAATCAAAATAGTATAACGACAATACTTACTTACCCCAATGGTGAGGCTTGTTCAATTACAAAAGTGGAAGGTAAGTCTGAATTAGTTAAATATGCTAAGCAAGTGGATGTACTGGATAAAAATGGTACGAACTTAGGTAAACAAGATATTAAATTATGTCAAAATGACTTATTAACTGATGTTACGCACCCTAATGATATTTCCATTAAAATAGTAGGCTATGAAAACACCTGATATTTTTGACTTATACACCGATTACCTGATCACTTCATTTAGCTATACAACAGCGACAGGC
>JAJJBE010000170.1 GCA_020996635.1 Bathymodiolus brooksi methanotrophic gill symbiont | reverse complement strand
AGGCACTAATCTGACCCACGATTTTTATAATCAAGGCCTACTTACAATGTCTCTACCCCTCATCCAACCGTCATTGGATAGTGCCATTTATTTAGCTAAATAGACACTAGAAGTTAAGATACAAGCCTATTTTGGAGAATAAAGGGCTTAAAGTAGGAAACTTGAAAACCTTAGGGTGTGTTGATTTAGCAACAGGTGATATAGATTATGAGGGCTCTATTATTAAAGAAAATATTAGTGCAGGAATGAAAGTAAAAACAAGCGGAGATGTGCAAGTCTTTGGCATGTTAGAAGATGGTTCTATTGAAGCAGGCGGTAATGTTGATATTAAACTGGGTGCACTAGGGCAGGCTAATAGAAATAATAATATTGGAATTAAATGTGCTGGAAATTTATCGGCAGGTTATTTGGATAATATTCGAGTACAAGCAAAAGGTGATGTACTGATTAAAACAAAATTATCTAACTGATGTTACGCACCCTAATGATATTTCCATTAAAATAGTAGGCTATGAAAACACCTGATATTTTTGACTTATACACCGATTACCTGATCACTTCATTTAGCTATACAACAGCGACAGG
>JAJJBE010000075.1 GCA_020996635.1 Bathymodiolus brooksi methanotrophic gill symbiont | reverse complement strand
GGGAAATTCGCCAATCCGAAGTGAACTGGTCAGTTCGCTCGGGAGGCAAGTAGTTATCCCGACAGCCGTCAAGTCATTTGAGGTAGACTTAACGAAGCAGTGTTTTTTGCGTAGTTGAGTTGGACGGAGGACGAACTGGGGCTCCCATAAATCGCTCCGTGCTGAATGAAGATTGGCAATAGGACATCCCAATGTTTCATGAAGTAGGAATGGCGCGCCTAACATTACTGCCCTTTCTTATAAAAAATAAGCTGTACCGCCGATCTTTTACTTTAAGCCTATTTTTAGTCATTTTGATTGCATGGCTCCAAGTGCAAGCTAGCCATAATAAAGTTTGGCCTGATAGCGTTGCTATTCTGCCCTCTGGGGCAATAGATAATAACAAAATCCATATTCGTAATATTCGTGATTTTATTTACAAAACCGAAACCGACTATCAAATAAACTACATAAATAAAACCTATAAGGCTCTTTTGAATTTCAAGTGGGTAAGCAATTAGCATTTATTTTAGAAAAGTCTAATTTCCCTGTCAGTAAATAAGCAATCGTTTTGAAATGTTGCGCTTTATATCCTCTCGCTTTTCTTTTTGCT
>JAJJBE010000095.1 GCA_020996635.1 Bathymodiolus brooksi methanotrophic gill symbiont | reverse complement strand
AGATTCTCAGTGCCCAGCAAGGGCTGAACAAGTTCGCTTTAAAATCGAAACTTTATATTAATGCTATTCGACAAGCTTTTGATGAATTGCAACAATTAAAGTCGGCTACTGCGTAACATCAGTTATGTTATTGATAAATCATCTAATGCACACGTTGTCGTGGTTAACTCTGGCGGACGCCAAATTGGTTTTGTTGTCGACCAATTAGTCGGCCAAGAAGAAGTTGTGATTAAAGCCTTAGGTGCTAAATTACAAGGATTGGATGGTCATGCTGGTGCAACAATTACAGGGAATGGGCAAATTGCCTTAATTTTAGATGTTCCTGGCTTAATGAAAAGATATGCAGGATAAACAGAAGTATCCTATATTATGAATAAAGATATGAAAATATGGGCAGTTTCCAATCAAAAAGGTGGAGTAGGGAAAACAACAACCGTTGTTTCACTAGGAGGGCTTTTATCTTCATGGGGTTATAAAACATTACTTGTTGATTTAGATCCTCATGGGTCTTTAACTAGCTATTTTAAGCATAACCCTGATACGATCAAACTTTCTGTTTATAATGTATTTCAAAATGCGAGTAGAAAGCATAAAGATTTTAACCCCCGCCCTTATATTTTAAAAACTGAGTTTCCTGAATTATCAATATTGCCCGCATCAACCGCAATTGCAACCTTAGACCGGCAAGTTGCTTCGCTGGGAGGCATGGGTTTAGTTATTTCAAATGCACTGGCTGAGGTAGCAGATGACTATGATTTTGTCATTATAGATAGCTCACCTATGCTGGGGGTTTTAATGGTCAATGCATTGGCAGCCTGTGATTATTTACTCGTTCCTGTTACTACTGAGTACCTTGCTTTGCAAGGTCTGGATAAAATAATTAATACCATTAAAATGGTATTTAAGTCTAGAAAAACACCACCTGGTTTTAAAATTATTCCAACTATGTTTGATAAACGGACTAAGGCTGCAATGGGCTGCCGTGCCTCAGTATTAGAAAAATATCCAGAAAATGCATGGGATCAATATATACCGATCGATACTAAATTAAGAGAAGCAAGTAGTTTAGGTGTGCCCGCTTCAATATATGATTCAACATCTAAAGCAGTTTCAAGCTACTCCAATTTACTAGATGAGTTGTTAGAAAAGAATGCTTCGAATGGGTGAAAGAAAAGCAGTTAATAAGCCTTTTATCGAGCCAGAAAAAGCGTTAGATACCTATTTATCAACGTTATTAGAAAATATTTCAATAGAGGCTGTACCCAAAGTAACAGTTGAAGAGCAAGTTATCTTTTCAGAATTAGATTCAAAAACTATTGTTTCTGAACAAGAACAGTTAACTGAAATAGTCGCTTCAAGTTCGATAGAAGCAGAAATACCTATTACACATCCTCTTGTGGTTATGCCGCAGTATGCACAAGAAGAATTTTCTGCTTTATTTTTTAAAGTAGGGCATTTAATTTTAGCTGTGCCTCTAATTGACTTAGGGCGAACTTTAAAAATTGATGCTAAATTAACCAGTATCCCGCAACAACCCATTTGGTTTATGGGCTTAAAGTTAGATCAAGACAAAAAAATAGGTGTGTTGAATATGGCATATTTAATTCACGGTCGTAGTAAAGCTGAAAAGCGAAGTTATGCAGACAATCCATTTAAAAATATTATCTTAACTGAAGATACTAACTGGGGTTTAGCTTGTGATGAGATTATATCTATAAAAAAAATTTCACCGGACCAAGTAAGGTGGCGAACTGACCGTAAACAAAGAGCATGGCTAGTGGGTACTATTGTTGATGATTTGGTTGTTATTATCGATATAAATGAGCTAGTTCCAAAACGCAGCAAAAACAACAAATAAGGCACTATAAATTAGTGAGTTTTTATCTATAATTGTATACCTCTTGAATGGTGCATCTTATGGTATATAATCACTATTCAAGTTATTGATATTAAAAAATTAGGCAATTTAACATGAGTGATGGCAGCAATCAAAATGATCCTTTAATGCAATGGGTTACTTTTAGCTTAGGTGAAGAAAAATACGGAATTAATGTAATGCAGGTTCAGGAAGTATTAAGAGTTTCTAAAATTGCCCCTGTACCAGGTGCGCCTACTTATGTTCTAGGTATTATCAGTTTGCGAGGAAATGTTGTCACGGTTATTGATACTCGTAATCGTTTTGGCTTGATGCCTAGAGAGCAAGACGATGCGACGCGTATTGTTATTATAGAAACTGATGCGCATATTATTGGGATTATGGTTGATAGCGTTGCCGAAGTGGTTGACCTTCGAGCTTCGGAAATTGAAACCGCGCCAAATGTTGGTAATGATGAAAGTTCAAAATATATACAAGGCGTAACAAGTAGAGAAAATGATTTGTTAATACTTGTTGATCTAAATAAATTTTTAAGTGATGAAGAAAATGCTGAACTAGATATGTTCTAAGTTATAAAGTAGTCTATTTGAATTAGACAAAATAACGCATTATTTAAAAGCACTACCAAAAGCAAGGTTAGTATTTGTTAGTAACTGATGTTACGCAGTAGCCGACTTTAATTGTTGCAATTCATCAAAAGCTTGTCGAATAGCATTAATATAAAGTTTCGATTTTAAAGCGAACTTGTTCAGCCCTTGCTGGGCACTGAGAATCTCTAATCGAGCAGTCG
>JAJJBE010000197.1 GCA_020996635.1 Bathymodiolus brooksi methanotrophic gill symbiont | reverse complement strand
AAGCAGTGTTTTTTGCGTAGTTGAGTTGGACGCAGGACGAACTGGGGCTCCCATAAATCGCTCCGTGCTGAATGAAGATTGGCGATAGGACATCACAATGTTTCATGAAGTAGGAATGGCGCGCCTAAACAGCTCTTGAACAGTACCGAAGCTTAGTTTTAAAACCATTTAGCCACTATAATGCTGAAACACATGAGCTTAAAACTGAATTACAAAGCGCAAGATTGGTAGTTGAAAAATTAAAAAATGAGTTGAATGCTTTATTATTATTTATAGTTGTAACCTATTTTTTTATAAAAATTTCCAGTGGGCAATGAAAAGTTACTGTGAGTTTAGGTTAATAACTGGTTTGATTGAAAAAAGGTGCTTGTGACGCAATGATAGTTTTATGGACAGATGGTTTAATTTTTACCTTAATAACAGTTGTAATACTTTTATTGCTGCACTTACGCAAACAACTGCACTTTACGCGCCCATGGAAAAAAGTGACACATAGTAAAGTTGGTATGGCTTCTTTTGTGTTTCTTTTGTTTTTTCTGGTAATTGGCTTATTGGATTCCATACATTTTCAGCCACAGCAAAGCAAAAATAATGAAATCATCAGCGCTTTAGATTATTGGGCAAGTCCACTGATAGCACATCAAGAAAAAAGCTATTCCGCACCTTTTTCTGCTTATTTATTTAGTAAGGAATTGCTTGATAGTAACGAACATAAAAAAACATGGGGCTATCGTCGGTTAAAGTATGCTGCAAGTCATTTAAAATCAGTCGAAAATGATAAATGGACTGATATTATCAATAAGGCGTTAATAGGAGGGCTAAAAGGCATCGGCGTTATTGTTATTTTGTTTTATGGCTATCACCGGCTTGCTCGCATCAAATACTTAAGTAGTAAGCCAGTGAATACTGTTTTTACCACATTATTAGTTTTAATTCCTTTTACTTATATGTTATTAGAACTTTCTTCTTATTATCATGTCTTAGGTACAGATAAAGTAGGGGAAGATGTTTTTTATCAAGCCGTAAAAAGCATACGCACAGGCTTGGTGATTGGCTCTCTAACCACGTTGATTATGCTGCCGTTAGCTTTGATTTTTGGTATTTTGGCAGGGTTTTTTAGAGGCTGGGTTGATGATGTTATTCAGTATATTTATACCACTTTAAACTCTATTCCTGGCGTGTTATTAATTGCCGCTTCCATTTTAATGGTGCAGGTTTATATGGCAAACCACCAAGAAGCATTTACTAGCCTTGTTGCGCGGGCTGATATGCGTTTATTGTTCCTATGTTTAATCTTAGGCGTAACCAGTTGGACGGGATTGTGCCGACTCTTACGAGCAGAAACCTTAAAGTTACGAGAAATGGAATATGTACAAGCAGCACATGCATTAGGTGTGCCGCGTTATCGCATCTTATATCGCCATATACTACCTAATGTGATGCATATTGTGTTGATTTCTGTCGTACTGGATTTTAGCTCTTTAGTCTTAGCGGAAGCCGTGCTTTCTTATGTCAATATTGGCGTTGCCCCGGCTACCTATAGCTGGGGCAATATGATTAATGGCGCGCGCTTAGAAATGGCACGAGAGCCAATAGTTTGGTGGTCTTTAAGTGCTTCTTTTGTGTTTATGTTTAGCCTGGTTTTAGCGGCTAATTTATTTGCCGATAGCGTACGTGATGCTTTTGACCCGAGACGAGTAGCTAACTAATGCAGCCTTTATTACAAGTAGAAAACTTACGTCTGAGTTTTGCTAAGCAAAGCGTTATTAAAGGTATTAACTTCACCATTAATAAAGGTGAAACCTTTGCTTTAGTCGGTGAATCTGGCTCAGGAAAATCTTTAGCGGCACTCTCTGTTTTACGTTTACATCCTGCGCAAGCAAATTTACAAGCAGAGACAATTCAACTCAATGAAATAGATATTTTACGCACCGCAGAATCAGACTTATGCCAAGTGCGGGGTCGGCGTATTGCTATGATATTCCAAGACCCAATGAGTTCATTAAACCCTGTGATGACCATTGCACAGCAAATATCTGAAACCATACAGCTACATTTTTTATTAGATAAACAGCAGTGCAAGCAAAGAGTTGTTGAGTTATTGCAGCAAGTAGGCATTCCAGAAGCAAAGCGACGTTTAAATGATTATCCGCATCAATTATCTGGCGGGCAAAGACAGCGAGTCATGATAGCGATTGCTTTAGCAGGCGAGCCGGATTTGTTGATTGCAGATGAGCCAACCACGGCTTTGGATGTCACCATTCAAGCGCAAATTTTAGCGTTACTAAAAGAACTACAACAAAAAAATGGCATGGCACTTTGGCTCATTAGCCATGATCTTGCATTAGTATCGAATATGGCTGACCGTGTTGTCGTGATGCAAGCGGGTGAAATTGTAGAAATAGCCGATAATGCACAATTATTTAGCCACCCTCAGCATGAATATACCAAAAAGTTATTAGCCGCTTTGCCAGATATTAATGCGGTGCCGCAACAAAAATCAGTAGAAGATTCGGTTTTATTAAAAGTACAATCCTTTAAAGTCCATTACCCTATAAAAAAAGGATTGTTTAAGCGCACAGTAGGCTTTGTTAAAGCAGTTGATGGTGTTGATTTTACCTTAGCTGCAGGTAAAACTTTGGCGCTAGTAGGCGAATCAGGTTGTGGTAAAACAACCTTAGGTAAAGCTTTATTAAATCTTATTCCTAAAACAGCGGGCTCGGTTATTTTTAATGGCATGGATTTATCACAGCTTTCTTATGCACAGTTACGTGAACAACGTGCTGCCATGCAAATTATCTTTCAAGACCCCATTGCTGCAATGAACCCACGCATGCTGATTATTGATATTATTAGCGAAGGCGTGCAAGCATTAACTAATACGCTAACAGCTGAAGAAAAAGTAGAGTTAGTGAATGGATTATTAGCACAAGTTGGTTTAGATAAAACTGCGCTGTATCGTTATCCGCACGAATTTTCTGGGGGGCAACGCCAACGCATCTGCATTGCTCGTGCTTTAGCGGTAAAACCCAAACTAATTATTTGTGATGAGCCTACCTCAGCATTAGATGTATCGGTACAAAAAACCATTATTGAGCTATTAAAAAATCTACAAAAAACCCAAGGGATTAGCTATTTATTTATTACCCATGATCTCGCCGTGGTTGCAGAAATAGCGGATGAAATCGCTGTGATGTATACAGGAAAAATCATAGAGCAAGGCTCAACTCAGCAAGTGTTACATCACCCGAAACAAGCGTATACTCAAAAATTATTGAGTGCGGTGCCGGTGTTACAACGTTAGATTATAGAGTTGAATTTTAATTAAGAAATATTATTTAGGGTCATTATTATGAGAATTTTTTTATTATTATTGAGTTGTTGTTTTTCTGGATTAAGTTTATCTGCGCCTGCTAAACAGCCTACGATGGCTGTTTTACCTTTTCAATTGAACCCTGTTGTTGATACCAGCACTATTGGAGATATCGTTATAACCCGTACGATAGCAGAACGAGAATTTTCTAATCAGTTAATTCAATTTCTTGCCAAATCCAGAAAATTTAACCTATTGACTCGAACCCAAATTAATAAAATTATGGCAGAAAACCGCCTAACTGAATCTGAATGGGCAGAGCCAGGACAGACCCAAATTATGGGTAAAATATTAGTTGCAGATTATTTGGTAACAGGTGTTATTAATCGATTTGAAACCAATGCGGTACGCAGTAATATCCTAATTACAGGGGAAACTTACCCAAGATTAGTGACTACGTTTAAAAGCCAATTTTAGGTGATTGAAAGCAGTACAGGGAAAATTGTTTTAGCGGATCAAATCATTTTTAAACTAAGGTTTTCTGATGCGCGTCGTGAAATTCCTGCTGTAGAAAGAAGGGATTGGACGGTGGCTGATTATAAAGATTTAATTTTTACCAAAGTAGCGGCAGAAGTTGGCAGCGCAATTCTTGTCGGTATTTACCCTATAAAAATCATTAAGGTTGCTACTAATTCTGTGGTTTTAAACAGAGGGCGTGGTGCGGGGCTTGGTGTAGGAATGCAGTGTTTAGTTGTTGCTCAGGGTGAAGCCTTGATTGATGTAGATACTGGTGAGTATTTGGGCGGCGCAGAGCAAAACCTGGGATTGGTCGAGGTGACTTCAGTTGAAGGTAAATTTAGTCATGCCAAAATTTTATCAGGCGCGCAAGAAATACAATATGGAGATGTTTGTAAATTACAAAAAAAAGCGATAGAAGAGTCTAAAGCTGCTTATCCAAGAGTTACTCCCGGTTGGTAAATTAGCATTTTATGGGCCTTTTTGAAATTTTTAGAGATCTTCTTTATGTATCGACACGCATATAAAAAAACGAGTTTAAGAATAGCGATAGTAATTTTACTTTTTTTGAATTCAGCATGCTCTTCAGTGATTGATGCAAGAAAGCAAAAATCACCCATGATGGAGGCTTATTATTCTGGGAATGTAAAACTCGCCGCCGCAGATTTAAGTGAGAAGAGTATAGATCGAGAAGGCTCAGGCGATGAGCTAATGTGGCTTTTAGAAGCTGGGGCAAGTAATTTTAGTACTGGGGAGTATGAAAAAAGCCTGCATTTTTTTGAAAAGTCTGAGGATTTAATTAAAGCATTTGATGCAAGAGCAACGTTGAATGCGCGTGCCTCAGGGGCTGAAGTAGGCTCCGCATTAACTAACCCCAACGCACTGCCTTATCAGGGTATGTATTTGGATAGAGTGATGCTGAATGCTTATAAGGCACTTAATTATTTTGCTTTAAATAAACCGAGAAGTGCTCAGGTTGAGTTGCTTAGAATGCGTGAAGCGCAAAAAATAGTGGTTAGGCAATTTGAGGATGAAATTCGTACGAGTCAGGAACAGATTAATACTCAGGTATTAAAGAATCAACAAAAAAGTAAGCATTTAGGAGGAAAAAATACTTCAATACCCTTTAGTGAGATTGTTAAAAATCCTAAAATTAGCGAGGCGTATGAGAGTTCCGCCAACAGCTCTAATATACTTTATGGAAGTTTAGCTAATCCATTCGTTAGTTATTTTTCTGCATTAGCTTATTTAATGGAAAATAATTATGCAGAAGCGTTAGTTGATTTTCGTAACCTTTATAAAATGAATCCCAATAATAAATTGATTCAAAGGGATTTTGTCAGTGTTGCTAGGCAAATTGGTTCTGAGCTTCCAGTGGCGCTAAATACTGTAGAGTCTTATCCATATTCATTGAATGAAAAGATTGTTTATTTTGTTTTATTTAATGGGCGAGCACCTGCATTAAAGCAGGAGAAGTTTCAAATTGTGCTCCCTTATGTGGGCTATACAGGGATAGCATTTCCAAGATATGAATACTTTCCTCCTTTATTGGCAGGACTAGAGCTTAGTTATACTGCAGGTCAGGAAGATGAATTTATCAGAACGCAACGAGTGTCTGATTTTGATGCCATCATGTCGCAGGAATATCATGATAAATTACCATCCATGATTACTCGTTTGGTGATTTCTACCTTAACCAAAGAAATAGCGAGTTATGCGGTTGTTGAAGCGTCAAGGCGGGCAGGTGGATCGTATGGGTATATTGGTGCTCTAATATTCACTGGCGCGTATAAATATATGTTTAATACGGCTGATATGCGTGGCTGGGAAACTTTACCTCAAGAAGTACAGGTTGCACATATCCCTATCCCTGATAACGGAATTATAAAAATCAGTCCATTAGGTGCAGATGCAAAGAAAAATACTGAAATCCTTATTAAACCAGAAACTAATATCGCCATTGTGTTTGTTAGAGGCTTGTCAGCCGATAAATTGATTTATAAATTAATTGAATTACCCTGATTTTAAACTAAAAACGAGGCTTTAGCGCCTTCCGTTAAAACTACTACAAAAGAGGTGAGATATGAGAAAGCTAGTTATGATTGCTTTGACTGCCATTATGTTATTTGGCTGTCAATCAACAGTAAATACCCTAGAGAATAAAGAAAAATCTATGCAAAGAGAGGCTGTTGGTGTCTCTAATGTTAGTACGGATAGTTTTTTACAAGGCCGATTAAAGATTATTCGTGTTGATAAAAAAGAATAAAATGATGGCTTACTTAGAGTTCAAGTGACAGCCATCAATGTGAGAACAGGATTTTGGGCGCAGGCAAGCTCATGGTTTATGAGGGATAATCCTTATCAGGTCGCGTATCGATTTACTTGGCTAGATCAGGATGGTATGGAAGTGGAGACAGCGGCAAGTACTTGGATTCCTATTATTATCATCATACCGGGCGATACCGTACGATTTAAAGCGATTTCTCCTAACCTGCGTTGTAAGGATTTTAGTTTAGCAATAAGAGAAAATAAAGACGCTAGAAATTAGTTAAACTAGGATAACCCAGTCAATTACAAGATAGAGAATTATTATGATAAAAAAAGTTATTTCAGTGATGATGATAGGCTGTACTACAGCTTTACTAATGGGGTGTGGTTCTTCAGCACGCCGAATTGATGCGACGGGTAATGAGGGGATTGTTTCCGTTAACGAAGTAAATTTTAAAGATTGGCAAATTGCGGCAGAAAAAGGCATTAATTCATTATTGGCATCTGGGGTGCTAAGCCGTATGGATGGCCGTAAAACTATATTGATGATTAGTACTGTCAAAAACTCAACAACACAGCATATCAATACGCGTATTTTAACGGATAAAATTCGCCAAGCAATCTTACGCTCGGGTAAAGCATTAACCACAACAGCGGTTGGAGGTAATGGAGCCGATGATATGGCGAGTAAACAGGTACGTCGCTTAGAAGAGGACGACATGTTTAATCAAGCGACAGTACAAAAAGCAGGCACAGCAATCGCACCAGATATGAGCTTTTCAGGGGAAATTGTTCAGCAGCAAGCCTCTTCGGGTAGGTTACAAGAATCTTACTTTTTCTTTCATATGGCGATCACTGATTTAACCACAGGCTTAGCTATGTGGGAGGAAAATGTAGAAATTGCTAAGCAATCTAAAAAGCCATTAATTGGTTGGTAAGCTAATTTTATAGGTTTGTATTTTTACTTGCTACTTAAACACACAACCACCATTAATTATGATGAAAAAAGCGATTATTTACTTACATGGGTTTAATTCTGCCTCTTTGGACTTGCAGGGGAATTTGCTAACCTGCAAAGAAAAATTACAGGTCATGCAAGATTTCTGTGCGCAAAAAGAAATAGTCTTTTATACGCCGAATGTTGATTATCGTGATTTTGAAGCGATTGTTGAAGATATGTTATTTGAATGGAATCAGTATTTAGATAAGTCTTACGATGTGCTTTTTATGGGGTCATCCTTGGGTGGTTTTGCTAGTGAATATTTAGCAATGAAAACAGGTTGTAAAGCGATTATGATTAACCCCGCGATAAAACCGAGTGAATTATTACCAAAATATATTGGCATCAGTGAAAACTTTGAGACGGCTCAGCCCTATCAATGGCAGCAAGCAAATTGTGAACAATTCATAAGCTATGAGCAGGAGCTAGAAAGTAGCACACAGCGAATTGATAGAACCTTATTATTAGATATGGCTGATGAATTGATTGATTCAGAAAAAACTCTAGCATTGTATAAAGAAAAGGCTAATGTGGTGACTTATGCAGGAGGTTCGCATAGCTTTGAGCATATTAAGCAAGTTTTAGCAGTAATAGAAAAACTGATATTTAGTTAAGTAAAATTCGGTTAATTTAGGTTAAATAAAATGGAAAAAATTCATCGTCAAATTGTTTTAGATACTGAAACAACAGGGTTAAATCCTAAAGAAGGGCATCGTATTATTGAAATTGGTTGTGTGGAGCTGATTAATCGCCGCTTAACAGATCGCCAATTTCATATGTATATCAACCCTGAAAGAATGATTGATGAAGGGGCGATAGAGGTTCATGGAATTACCAATGAATCTTTAGTGGATAAACCTTTATTTAAAGATATTGTTGATGATTTTCTTGAGTTTGTCAGTGGTGCAGAGTTAGTTATTCATAACGCACCCTTTGATGTGGGGTTTCTTAATCACGAGCTAAAATTACTTAATAGAAACCTAGCCCCTGTTGATGAAATCTGTACTATTTTTGATAGTTTGGTTTACGCACGAAAAAAACATCCAGGGCAACGTAATAGTTTAGATGCTTTATGTAAACGGTATGGAATTGATAATAGCCATCGCGATTTACATGGTGCGTTATTAGATTCAGAAATTCTTTCAGATGTTTACCTGTTAATGACAGGAGGCCAGTCTTCTTTGTTAGATGAAGAGGAAAGTAGTCATGATGGTCAAGAGACGGTTATTCAGCGCTTAAGTTCTGATAGACCCGCATTAAAAATCATCCGGTGTACTGAAGAAGAGCAGCAAGCGCATGATGTGACTTTAGAGTTGCTGGATAAGTCGAGTGGAGCTAGTTTATGGCGGCAATAAGTTAGTTTTTAAATAAGATGAATTTATTTTTTGGAGAGTAATATGTCAGAAACCCCCTCAAATATGCTGCCTTTAGGCACACAAGCCCCCAATTTTGATTTGTTTGATACACAAACAGAACAGCGAAAAAAATTGAGTGATTTACAAGGTAAACAGGGAACAGTTATTATATTTATGTGTAATCACTGCCCTTATGTCCTTTATATAAAAGATCAGTTAATTGCGATAGCTAAAAAATATGCGCCATTAGGTATTAATATTATCGCTATCAGTGCAAATGATGTGAGCAACTATCCGCAAGATGCGCCCGATAAAATGCAGGATTTAATGAAGGAATGGGGCAATCCATTTACTGCGTACTTATATGATGAATCCCAGGCAGTCGCTAAAGCTTATTTAGCAGCCTGTACACCTGATTTTTATCTATTTAATGCAGACTCAAGCTGTATTTATCGTGGGCGATTAGATGGGGCAACACCTAAAAATGACCAGCCTTTAATGGGGGCTGATTTGCGCAATGCATTAGATGCTTTATTGGCAGGAGATAAAGTTAATGCGCAGCAAGTTCCAAGTGTTGGTTGTAATATTAAATGGAAAAATTGATTTAAAAATTAAGTTATGAAAATTCTTTTATGCATTATTTTATCTACAATTAGTTTTATCACTTATGTGGAAATTAATAAGTGTGAGATTAATGGTAAGTTGGTTTTTCAAAGTGCGCCTTGCCCTGAAGGAACTCAGAAGGAGTTTAAATTAAGCACTGATATTAGTCGTGAAGATCAGAAAGCCGCGGCTAAAAAACTACAAGCTGATATTGAGCGTTGGGATGAAGAAAAGCGCCTCAAAAAAGAAGCAGAAGATAAAGAGCGAAAAATTCAAGCAGCTGAAGACTTGGCGCGTAATGTTGAGCGGAGTGAGGCAAGAACGGTTTATGAAAAAAGTAATGATGATTGGGCAGGTATACGATATGGTGTTGAGCGGCCATTGCTGAAACGTAAATTAATAAAGAATAAGCTGCCTACAAGATTGAGGTGAGATTTTGTAGCATCACTGTTTAGTTTTCTTTTTGATGTGTCAACACTTTTATGGACACAGAATTACGCAACTTTTAGCTGCATTTCGTAATCAGCAGCTGACACACTTGGTTCCTAAACACAAGATCTAACACTCTTGGTTTTTATTTATATAGAAATAAGTGGAAGCGACTGTGTTTAAAACAATGTTAACTTTCAATTAAAGCAAGGCTATTCTCTATACTTTCCTGTAAAAACACTGATAAAGCCTGTGCTTCATTAATTGCCGTTAAATAATCATTGCGATGTTCATTTTCAATTAAAGGGGGAATGATATTATTCTGAATGGCTTGATACGCCATGAGTAAGCGTCCTACTCTACCGTTTCCATCTGCAAAAGGGTGAATGCGTTCAAATTGAATATGAAAGTCAGCAAGGTTCAATAGAGTCATCTCGTGATGTGCAGTACGATACAGCAGGTTTTCAATGTCATTTGCAACCATATTTGGCAGTGATAAACGTACGTGAGTCCCTTGTATTTTGCTTTCGTTGATACGATATGCACCGATGGGTTTGGCAATAAATTGAGGTGAAACGCTTAGCGCACCTTCAAACATAATGGCATGAATATCCTTTATGAATGCGCTGTTCATTGTATTCTCTTTATTTGAGGCTTCGCGCACAATCACATCATAGGCTTTAGCGAATCCTAATATCACTAATTGTTCATGTAAGGGCTTATTACCGGCAGTATGCCCACTTTCTAATAATGATTTTGTTTCGCAAAAAGTAAGTGTTGTGCCTTCTATCGCATTTGAGTGGTGGGTAATTGAGGTTCTAAGTTGTCTAAATAATTGTTCACGTTGTTTTAGTGTTAAGTCTGGTAAGGTCATAGCGATATTGGTAAGGTTAACGTAAGAATCATTTATTTATATAGAAACAAGGGGAAGTTACTGAGTTTAAAATGATGTTATTTGGTATTTTATGGTTTGTTACAAAAAACTTCTTGGCGGCTTTGTTGGTATTTCTGCTGTTATTATTTATTCATTTTACGGTGAAAGCCTTTTGGGCGCTAATCAGTGAGTTTGGCTTTTTTACTGCTATTTTTATGCTGATAAGTTTTTCTTGGTTGTTTGGTGGTGATGATTAATGATTATAGCTAATTTAGCGGCTCTGAATTATGCTATAGCATCCTTATAATTATGGAGCTTGAGTCCGTATTTGCAAGGTACTATTGTCAGTCTTTATTGATTTCTTCATATAAATGGCTTATTGCTTAGCATAAAACCGAAAGCCTTTAATTTCAGTTTACTTGTTATCTAGGATTGTTTTTAATGCATCAAGCTTAAGGCCGTAGCGGTTATGTGCGGGTAAAAATAAGGCTATCTTTTTATCAAAACTGATTTTTTTTTATAGTTTCTGAATTCAAGTCATAAGTGCTGGGGGATTACAGAGGTATCAAGCTAAATTTGAAAATTACAGCCCTCTAATTTTTTAAAAAAATAAAGAGATTAAACTAGGCTTTAGTATAAAATACGATGCACTGTGTTTTAAAGATATGAAGCAGCATGTAGTGTCATATGAACGCATAAAAAAGGTGTACCAAGGGGTGTACCATTTGCGAGTTTAACTGTTTTGTTGGCTAAAAATTACTATGTCTTTCAATAATATATGAAAATACTGAACGTTTATTTTAAAAATATCAATTCATTAGAAGGTGAGAGCCGAATTGATTTTAATAAAGCACCAATTTCTGATGCGGGCGTTTTTGCGATTACGGGGCCAAATGGCTCGGGTAAATCGAGTATTTTAGATGCCATCACTTTAGCTTTATACGGGCAAACTTTTCGATTTAATAAACCTGCTGCTAATGTGATGACTAAAAATACCCAGGGCTGTTTTGCTCAGGTAGAGTTTTTAGTTGAAGGTCTGTCGTATCGATCTAGTTGGCAAGTGCAGACCTATGATGAAGGGACTTTAAAACCGGTTGCGATGCAGCTAAAGTTATTAGGTGATGAGGAGCAAGTTTTAGCAGAAGGTTCGCATAATGTGCTGCTGAAGATGACTGAATTAACGGGGATGGATTTTCGTCGATTTACACGTTCTATTATTTTAGAGCAGGGTGATTTTGCTGCTTTTTTAACGGCTTTAGGTGCGGAAAGGCTGGATATTTTAGAGCGAATCATTAGCCATGATATTTATGCAGATTATAAGCAAAAAGTATTACAAACAAAGCAGCAAGCTGAGCAAGATTTAGCTGCCTTACAATTGACTCTGGCAGAAGTTGATCTGATGTCTGCTGAGCAACGTTCCGTTTTAGAGTTAGATTTAGCAGACCAAAAATCTAGGTTTTCTGAGTTAAAACAAGAAAATACAGATTTATTGCAGCTACAGGCAAGTTTACAAAATTTACAGCTTTTAAAAGATAAGGTCGGTCAGTTAAAGCATGCAGAAGTAGCAGATCAGGAAAGTTTAATAACGGTACAAGCCGAGTTAAGTAAAATATCTGAGTCAGAAACTGCACTGGTTTTCCAGGCAGAGTTGCAGGATTTGGATGCTAAAACTCTTTCTATAGAAGAAGAGCAGCAATACTTATTAACTTATCAACAAGAAGTTCAAGGTATTCAAGATAAGTTACAAGCTGAAAACTTTGATCAAGCCTATTTAGACGAGTTAAAACCCTCGGATGCAGACGTTCGCCAACAAAAAATTGCTGAGTTAGCGCAACAGTTAATTAAAGCAAAAGCTGAACTAGAATCTGAGTTTGCGATAACTAATCAAATGGAAATGCAGTTACCAGAAAAGCAAGCATCGCTTGAAAAAGTTGATGGCTGGTTAAAGGGGCGAGCAGAGGACCATTTTCTAATTGATAATATGCCAGATGTTGGACGTTTAAAAAATAAACGTCAACGGGTGGCAGAAATACAAAAACGCCTAAAATCTTTTAATAAAGAGCATAAAAGTAGTTCTTCAGCATCATCCAAAAACAGTAATGCGATTAAAGGCTTGCAAAAAGAGATTGATAAAGAAAAAACTTTAGTGATAACACTGAATGCTGAATTAAAAGAAATCTCTCATGGGCATAGTGTAGAGAGAATTACTAGTTTACAAGTAGAGCAAAGGCAGCGGTTGGCTGACTTTATTGAATTAAGGGATTTAGCTAAGCTTTATAAGCGCTTTGTTAACAAAGGATTTTCTAAGCGCTTTGATCATCTGGACCAAAAACAATTGGATGAGAGGTTGGATGATAAATATAGTGAGATTGATTCAGCTAATAATATTCAAAATATTTTGGAAAAATCTGTTTATCGAGAAGCATTAAAACTTCAGTTAGCTGACGATAGAGAGAGGTTAGAAGATGGGGTCGAATGTTCCTTGTGTGGCGCGAAAGAGCACCCATTTGCACATAGAGCGCCGGTACAAAATGATTCTAAGCAAGCCTTAGCTGATCAGAAAAAGATTATGAAGCTCTTGCAGGGTGAGGCTAAAAAACTAAAGCAAGATATTGCTGCTTACACAAAATATACCAATACTAATAAAGAGCATGCTGAGCAGATTAACCGAATTCAAGCTGAGTGGGTCACTTTAAGTTCTCGTTTAAATGCACTGGGTTCTGATTTGGAAATCGGTCGTTTTCGAGTGATGCGTGCCTATATTAAAAGAGAAAAACTAGCTCTTGAAGAAATAAATGGCTTAATTAAGCGTTATAGAGCTAAAAGTAAGGCAATTTCGAAATCAGAAGTTTTGATTCTTAAAAAAGAAAGCGCAATGGAACGACGTTATACAAAACAAAAAATTCTAGATGCAAAAGGTGAGGGTCGGCCACAGGAAATTGTTTTATTAGAAGAAGATTTAGTCGTTCTTGTACAAGAAGAGAAAGAACTAGCACAAATTATTAGCCAGCAATTAGGGGCTTTGGGTGAACCGTTGCCTGTAGCAGGTAAGGAAGATGCAATTTATGATGAATTAAGTCAACGCCGTCAAGATTATCAAACCTATAGTTTAAGACAAGAATCTTTAACTGTTGAGTTACAAACCTTGCGAGATGCTTTGGCTGTTGCTCAAGAGAAATTGCAAAGCATGGATAAGCATGTCAGTGAATTTTCTGGGTTGTTACGCAATGAAGAAAATGCACAATTATATTTCTCTAGTCTGCATAAGCAAGAGCTATTAGCTGAGCAAGAAAGTAAGCTTATAAAGTTAGAGAGTGATTTGAAATTGATTGAGCAAAGCTTATTGGCTAATGTCATAGCGGCAGGTTATGACAGTTTAGACAAAATAAGGGAATTGTTAGCCATCTTTGCTACTAAAGATAAGAACGTTGCATTATTAGCAGCATTACAAGCAAGCTTAGCAGGATACCCTGCTGCAATTGATGGTTTAGATAAGCAGTTATTGGCTGAAGAAGCGCATTTAAATAATGATGAGACGGTAGAAGGTGTTGTTATTTTACTGCGTGAGAAAGTGGTACAAATGGATATAGTCACTGAAGAAGTAGTGGCTCTGGATAAAACGATTGCACAGCAACAAACCTTATTAACGAGCAATGCGCAATTATTAAGAGATATTGCCTCTCAAGAAGCTTTGCTGGATGAATCTAATAAAGAACAGCAACTATTAGCGAATGAATCGGATACTGAATATAGGCAGCGGGTACAGCTAAAAATAATAACTAAATTATTGAATTCTGCGAATCAATTTTTAGAGAAAATGAATGGTCGTTACCAATTAGTGAATAAAGCCAGTGAAACGGGATTGGCAATTGATATTATTGATATTAAACAGCACAGTGCTCAGCGTGCAATTAAGTCTTTATCGGGTGGTGAATTATTTGTTGTGAGTTTGGCGATGGCCCTAGGTTTATCTGAAATTGCTAATAATGGCCGTGCGGTGGATTCCTTATTTATTGATGAGGGCTTTGGTAATTTGGATGCAGAAGCACTTTATATTGTGATTAGTACTTTAGAAAACTTAAGAACTCAGGGGAAAATAATCGGAATTATTTCGCATATTGAAGGAATCAAGCAAAGAATAAGAACTCAGATTGAGTTAGTTAAACAAACAAATGGAATGAGTCGGATAGTTTTGCAGGAGAGTGAAGCGTCGCCTTGGGATGTTTAAAGTTTGAACGCTAAGGAAGAGCCCGTTGAGTGACTCTCCCTTATTTTTGTTCTAGATTTTAAAAGTCTAGAACAAAAATATCCTCATAAGTTGTAGGGATTATTAGGTAGCTTTGCCAAGGGTGTACAGGCTGAATAACAGGCTTAGTGGCTAAAGGAAAAGTAATAAAGTCAATAACGCCGACTCCCGTTCTGCCGACAGTATTAATAAGACCTAAAAATGTTCCAGCCGTTAAACCATAAGCAATATTAGAGTCATTGCGTGTCATAGAGGAAACCCCAATTAAAAGAAAAGATCATAATTGATGAGTATATCAGGCTCAAAGAGTTTCCTATAGTCGAGTATCTCTATATTAGTTGTTATTAGTGATAAAATAGCTATTTTTATTAGAATTTGATGCAGTTAATTCGCGGAATCAAACAGTTACAGACGATATCTCAAGGATGTGTATTAACCATTGGTAATTTTGATGGTGTACATACCGGGCATGATGTTGTTATTAATAAATTAGCAGAAAAAGGTAAGCTGTTAAACCTGCCAGTTGTAGTGATGGTGTTTGAGCCACAACCATTAGAGTTCTTCTTAAAAGGTAATGCGCCGGCTAGATTAACACGTTTGCGGGAAAAAATTGGTCACCTTAATCAGTTATCGGTCGATGATTTATTAATGGTTAATTTTAATCAGCAGTTTGCTGATTTAGACCCAGAATACTTTATTAAAGAGATTTTAGTGAATCGCTTAAATGTAAAGTATTTAGTCGTAGGCGATGATTTTCATTTTGGAAAATCAAGACGTGGTAACTTTGCGTTATTACAGGAAGCAGGGAAACAGTTTGATTTTCAGGTGACTGATACGGCTTCTTACTTAGTAAAAGGACACCGAGTTAGCAGTACACAAATTAGAGATGCACTAAGCAATGGTGATTTAGTAAAAGCTAAGCAGATGCTAGGGCGTGATTATTCGATTTGTGGCAAAGTTATTCATGGTAATCAGTTGGGCCGAGAAATTGGCTTTCCAACAGCAAATATACAAATGTTGCGTAAAAACACAGCGATAGAGGGTGTTTTTGCTGTAACAATGACAGGGCTCAATGGAGTGGAGGCCTATGGTGTTGCGAATGTAGGAACGCGACCAACAGTCAATGGTGGAACAAAGGTGATCTTAGAAACTCACTTATTTGATTTTGACCAAGATATTTATGGAAAACAGGTAGAAGTGCATTTCAAACATAAAATTAGAAGTGAAATGTGCTTTGAATCATTGGATGATTTAAAGCGGCAGATTCAAGTGGATACTGCTCAAGCAAAGACTTATATGCAATATAAAAACTCATGACCATCGATTATAAAAAAACTCTTAACCTTCCTAAAACTGCATTCCCAATGAAGGGGAATTTAGCTCAACGAGAACCTGAGCGTTTAAAAAAATGGCAAGAAGCAGAACTTTATCAAAAAATTCGCGCTGAATTTTCAGGTAAACCACAGTTTATTTTGCATGATGGCCCGCCCTATGCAAATGGTGCAATTCATATTGGTCATGCCGTTAATAAAGTATTAAAAGACATTATTCTTAAATCTAAAACCTTAGCAGGTTTTGATACGCCTTATGTTCCAGGTTGGGATTGTCATGGTTTGCCGATTGAATTAATGGTTGAAAAAAAAATTGGTAAAGCGGGAGTTAAAGTTTCTGCGGAAGTCTTTCGTAAAGCATGTAGGGAATATGCAACTAAGCAAGTTAAAGCACAAAAAGCAGAGTTTATACGCCTAGGGGTGTTTTCTGAATGGGATAATCCTTATTTAACAATGGATTATAAGTATGAAGCCAATACGATTCGTGCGCTAGGTAAAATTAATGCAAAAGGTCATTTGACTAAAGGGTTTAAACCGGTGCATTGGTGTACGGATTGTGGCTCTTCGCTGGCTGAAGCGGAAGTAGAGCATGAAGACAAGCATTCTCCTGCAATTGATGTGCGTTTTGAGGTTTTGGATGTTGTTAAGTTTTTTGATAGCTGTCATTCTGTACCAGGACATAAAGGAGAGGGTGCTTTATCTCTTGTTATTTGGACGACCACCCCATGGACACTGCCTGCTAACCAAGCAGTTAGCTTAAATCCTAAGTATGAATATGTTGTTGTTCAGTGTGAAAAAAATGGCGTTAAAGAGCGTTTGGTTTTAGTGAATCAATTATGGAAAGATGCGGTAGATCGTTATGGCATGGAGAAGAGTCATGTTATTGCATACTGCAACGGTGATGCTTTAGACAAGCAACTATTGCAGCATCCTTTTTATAACCGTAAAGTGCCTATTGTTTTAGGCGATCATGTTACTGCAGAAGCAGGAACAGGGGCGGTACATACTGCACCAGGACATGGGCAAGACGATTATGTTGTGGGTATGCGTTATGGTTTACCTATCGATAATCCGGTAGGAGATAATGGTGTATTTTTACCTAATACAGAGTTCTTTGCGGGTGAACATGTTTTTTCTGCTAATGACCATGTGATTGAAGTATTGACTAAAAAGCATAAATTAGTCCATCACGAGGCTTTGTTACATAGTTATCCGCATTGTTGGCGTCATAAAACACCGATTATTTTTCGGGCAACAGCGCAATGGTTTATCTCTATGGAGCAAGCTGGTTTACGCCCTGTCGCAACAGAAGAAATTAAAAAAGTACAATGGTTACCTGAGTGGGGGCAAGCGCGTATTGAAGGTATGATTGAAAGTCGCCCAGACTGGTGTATTTCTCGTCAACGCACTTGGGGAGTACCTATTCCGTTCTTTGTACACAAAGAAACCGGTGAGCTGCATCCAGAGAGTGATAAATTTGTTGAAAAAATCGCACGTCGGGTAGAAAAAGAAGGCATAGAAGTGTGGTTTGCTTTAGATAAGGCTGAGTTCTTAGGTGAGGAAGCTGATGACTATGATAAAACACAAGATACCTTAGATGTTTGGTTTGATTCAGGAGTTTCTCATGAGGCAGTATTAAATCAGCGTGAACAATTACAGTTTCCAGCAGACTTATATTTAGAAGGTTCGGATCAACACCGGGGTTGGTTTCAATCTTCCTTATTAACATCGGTCGCCATTAATGATACAGCGCCCTATAAAGCTGTATTAACGCATGGGTTTGCTGTTGATGCTGACGGTAAAAAAATGTCTAAATCTAAGGGCAATGTTGTTGCACCACAATCGGTAATGAAATCATTAGGAGCTGATGTTTTACGCCTCTGGGTATCAGGTACGGACTATCGTGGCGAAATGACAGTTTCAGATGAAATTTTAAAGCGTACTTCAGATGTTTATCGACGTTTACGTAACACATCACGTTTTTTACTGTCTAATTTAGATCGTTTTAATCCTGCTACAGATTTGGTTAAACCTGAAGATATGTTGGCTTTGGATCGCTGGGTTGTTGATCGGGCTTTGAATATTCAGAAAGAAGTGATGCAGGCTTATGATGAATACCAATTTCATATTATTAACCAGAAAGTACATCATTTTTGTGCAATGGATTTAGGTGGTTTTTACCTAGATATTATTAAAGATCGTCAATACACAGGTAAAACAGAGAGTGTTGCACGCCGTTCAGCACAAACTGCCATGTATCATGTGATGGAAGCCATGGTGCGTTGGTTAGCGCCTATTACCTGTTATACAGCAGATGAAATTTGGCAATATATGCCAGGTGAGCGTAGTGAATCGGTTTTATTAGAAACTGAGTATACCGGGTTATTTTCTTTAGCTGATGATGCTATTTTAAAACGCGAAGACTGGGACATGGTTATGACTGTGCGTGAAGCAGTCAGCAAAGAACTTGAGAAAATGCGTAAATCAGCAGTGATTGGTGCATCATTAAATGCAGAAATAGCGATTTATTGTGATGATAAGTATTTTCCTATATTAAATAAAATTTCTGATGAATTGAAGTTTATCTTTATTACTTCAGCTGTGACATTGCACTCTTTAGATGATGCGAGTGATGCGGTTGCAACGGAGTTAGAAGGTTTAAGTATTAAAGTTGCAGCTTCTGAGCATGAAAAATGTGTGCGCTGTTGGCATCATAAAGAAGATGTAGGTAGCCACGATAAACATCCTGAGTTATGCGGTCGATGTATAGAAAATATTGATGGAGACGGTGAATTAAGACGCTTTGCATAAATATTTAATAGTTCGATAGGGGAAGTACAATGACGCTGTACTTCCCTTTATTTTTATAGAAGGGAAGGTAATATGTTGAAGTGGTTATGGCTATCAGGCGTAATGATTATATTAGATCAAATCAGTAAAGTTTGGGTCGACTCAAATCTTAGTTTGCATCAATCAATTCCTGTTATGCCTAGTTTTAGTATTACCTATGCGCATAATTATGGAGCAGCATTTAGTTTTTTAAGTGAGGCAGGAGGCTGGCAGCGTTGGTTTTTTGCGGTTTTAGCGATTGCTGTTAGTGTCGGGATTATTCTTTATTTAAAGAAACTAAAGCCAGAAGAAAAATTATTGGCAGTATCATTAAGTTTAATATTAGGTGGTGCGATAGGTAATATTATTGATCGTGTTATCTATGGCTATGTAATAGATTTCTTAGATGTTTATTATCAAGTTTATCACTGGCCAATTTTTAATATTGCAGATTCAGCTATTACAGTCGGTGTCGTTTTGATGCTGATTGAATCCTTTATGGAAAAGGAAGAGCTAGAAGAGGTATAGCCTTTTAGGCGTGTTAACACATAAAAGGTCTGATTGATTAATGACAATCAGACCTTTTGTATTGTACCGTTTATACAGAAATCGTTGTGCTAGATGAATGACTACTTTTGGCATGACCACTTTTATTATAAGTTGTTACGGTTGGATCTTTTCCTTTAAGTACATCTAGTACGCGTAAGCTATGTTTGTTTAGAATATGTAGGCATGCACCATTTTGTTCATTTATAGCGCGACATTTTTTAGAGACTTCTACAAGTTCTTGCCAGTTTTTATAAGAGCTAGAGGTATCAATATCTGCTTTTGTAGCAATTTCAAAGTAAGCATCCATTCCTTGTTCTTTACTTAATTTTTCTGATGCCAAAATTTGTTCAACTTGTTTGCTAAATGTGCTTAGTAAAGCAATGACTTCATTTTTTTGTTTTGTAAGTGCTTCTAACTTACGCTGAAAATCAGGGAAACGGAGCGCAGCGAAGTGATGATTTTTAGTCCGCAGTAGGCGACAGGGAAATTCGCCAATCCGAAGTGAACTGGTCAGTTCGCTCGGGAGGCAAGTAGTTATCCCGA
>JAJJBE010000036.1 GCA_020996635.1 Bathymodiolus brooksi methanotrophic gill symbiont | reverse complement strand
TGATCTTATTTTGCTAAATTTAGTCATATCCAATAGATTTATCTAATTATTTAAAAATTAAAAACATCAGCATTAAAGCCCCTTTCGGGCATAACTCATTGAATTTCCCTAAATTTATAATTGCTGCGATTTTCAGGTCATACTGCTTTGGCAATTGCTGCCTATAATGCAGGGCCAACAGGTGTTAAAAGGTGGTTAAATCTTGATCGAAATTATGCAACAGATCTATGGATTGAAACAATACCTTATAAAGAAACGAGAGAGTATGTTGCTGCAGTATTAACTTATGCTTTAATTTATCAGAGGCGCTTAGGTGGAAAAAAAGCTTTGATGGTTGATTTTATGCAAGATATACCAGCAAAAAAACGTTGGTAAAATTGTTTTTTAAGAAGTGATAATTAAATTCTGATCAACTTAATTAAAGATCCCTTAACTTTAGAGAGCAAAATAATAGGCTTATTATGTTAAAGAGTGGACTGGTTTTAGTGTTTTTGATGTCTTGGTTGCTAGAAGGAGCGGCTAATGTGCGAGTGCAGCAACGTGAAGATTTCTTAATTGCTGAGAAAATGCTCGATAAAGGAGAGGTCGATGGCTACCTTTTAATTAAATCCAAATTAAAAAATTATCCACTTGATTTTTATCTGGATTATCAATATTTAAGTAAAAATTTAGATAAATCTGTTCAGGTTCAGCGGTTTATTAGCGAGAATAAAACCTCTCGGTATGCTTATCAGTTGCGTCGTAAGTGGAATCGATACTTATATAAAACGAAGCAATGGCCAGCTTTTGTTAAAAATTATAAACCAACAAAGAATTTAGCGAGGCAGTGTCAGTATCAGTGGGCTAGATATCAGTTGAACTATAAAAAGGCCGCTTTACAGGCAACGCAAAAGATTTGGCTAATTGGGCGTTTTTTACCAAGTGTCTGTGATCCATTGCTTAAAAAGTTTGTGCAATCCAGTTTTCTAACGCAAAAACATATTTTTCAGCGTTATGTGAATGCAATTAAAGCGCGAGAGTTTAAATTAGCAAGTTATTTATATGAAAAAATATCTATAAGTCGGGTTAAAAAAATGGCTAAAAAATGGCTAAAAATAGCTAAAGATTCTCAGCTCACAAAAAAAATAGCCATCTTTAATAAAGTAACGTTAAAAGGTCAGTCTGAATTATTTATCTATGCAGTTACGCGTTTAATTAATCAGGATATTAATAAAGGCATAATCGTTTGGAACAGTAACAAGCTTAAGCAGGGGCTAAATAAGGCTCAAAAATTTAAAATCGATAGAAAAATTGCTTTACAGCTAGCTTTTAATAAATCAAAAAAAGCTTATGCTAAATTAATTTTATTAAACTCTAAGCAAGATAAAACACTGCGTGAATGGACGATTAGAGCCGCTTTAATAGAGGGTAATTGGCAGCATGTGCAAAAGGCATTGCATAAACTAAAGGCAAAAGAAAAAATATCCTCTCGTTGGCGGTATTGGCAGGCAAGGGTTTTCTATGAAGTAGGAAGAGATAAAGAAGCTGATGCAATATTGGTTAAATTAGCAGAAAATCGTGGTTTTTATGGTTTTATTGCGGCTGATAAAATGAAGATGGATTATTCCTTAAGTGATAGTCCAATAAAAGCGAGTGTGGCTCAAAAAGAGAAATTATTACGGGTTCCTGCATTTAGTGTTATTAATGAATTTAAAGCTTTAGGTAAAGATAAGCAAGCAAAGCTCTATTGGAAAAATACTATAGGGCAATTAAAAAAGAGTGAATTATTAACAGCCGCTAAAATTGCACAGCAATGGGGATGGAATAAGCTAGCAATTCTTAGTGTTGCAGAGGCAAAAAACTGGGATGATATTTCTTTGCGATTTCCTTTGGAGTATGAAGATAATGTTGGAAAAAACGCGCTAGATAATAAACTGCCTGAATCAATCATTTATGGCTTAATACGCCGAGAAAGTATGTTTGATCCTTTAGCGCAGTCGCCAGTAGGTGCGCTAGGTTTAATGCAAATAATGCCTGCGACAGGTAAAAAAATTGTTAAGGATTTAAAGAAACGCTGGCGATCCAAATCTGTGTTGTTACATGCTGAGACAAATTTGAAATACGGTTCTTATTATTATAAGCAGATGCTAGATAAATTTTCTGGCAATTATGCATTAGCAGCAGCGGCTTATAATGCAGGTCCTCACAGGGTTAAGCGTTGGTTAAAATTTGATAATATTTTAGCGTCTGATATTTGGATAGAAACAATACCTTATAAGGAAACGCGAGGCTATGTGGCTGCAGTATTAACTTATGCAATGATTTATCAACAACGTTTACCAGAAAAAAAGACATTAATTTCCGCATTTTTACAGGATGTTTCATCATCAGCATTAAATACAAAACTAGCATTGGCTGAAAATAACTAAAGCTACTGAGCTTGGCTTAGAAATCTTGCGATAAAACTCTTGCGATAAAACTCTCTATCCCTAGATAAACTAGGTATAATATTCGCAATCTAAATAACTATAATAATAAATACAGGATTTTTAGAATGCAAAAACAGAATAGTTATGATCGCGAAGATTTATTAAAATCAGGTACAGAAGGGCTTTTTGGAGAGGGTAATGCTAAATTACCCGCGCCTAATATGTTGATGATGGATCGAATTACTCATATCTCTGATGAAGGTGGAGAATTTGATAAAGGAGAAATCATTGCTGAATTAGATATTGATCCGAGTTTATGGTTTTTTGATTGTCATTTTCAAGGCGACCCAGTAATGCCCGGCTGTTTAGGTTTAGATGCGATGTGGCAATTAGTTGGTTTTTTCTTAGGCTGGAAAGGTGGCCCAGGAAAGGGGCGTGCACTAGGTGTTGGTGAAGTTAAATTTACTGGACAAGTTTTACCGACAGCTAAAAAAGTGACCTATAAAATACAATTAAAACGCGTCATAATGCGAAGGTTAGTAATGGGAATTGCTGATGCTACGATGGAAGTTGATGGAGAAGTTATTTACGTAGCAAAAGACTTACGCGTTGGATTATTTACAGATACTGGAAGTTTTTAAGAGGCTAAGTATATGAAAAGAATAGTTGTAACAGGGCTAGGTATAGTCTCTAGTATTGGTAATAATAGTGATGATGTGCTTGCTTCTTTGCAAACTGGTAAATCAGGCATTACTTTTGCTGAAGATTATAAAGAGTTAGGTTTTCGTAGCCATGTCCGTGGCGCAATTGATATTAATTTAGATGATTTCATTGAGCGTAAAGTTAAACGCTTTATGGGAGATGGAGCAGCGTTTAACTATATTGCCATGCAGCAAGCAATTGATGATGCTGGCTTAGAAGATAATGAAGTTTCAAATGTTCGTACTGGGTTAATTATGGGGTCTGGTGGACCTTCCACATCTAACTTAGTTGCAGCGGCTGATATTCTTCGTGAAAAAGGCTTAAAACGAGTTGGCCCGTATATGGTACCTAGAACAATGTCTAGTACCAATATTGCTTGCTTAGCAACACCGTTTAAAATTAAAGGCATCAATTATTCGATTACATCTGCTTGTGCAACCAGTGCGCATTGTATTGGTAATGCGATGGAGCAAATCCAAATGGGTAAACAAGACATTGTTTTCGCGGGTGGTGGTGAGGAAGTGCATTGGACAATGTCTGTATTATTTGATGCGATGGGAGCGATGTCTTCTAAGTATAATGATACACCGACAACAGCTTCACGTGCTTATGATGCAACTCGCGATGGTTTTGTTATTTCTGGTGGCGGTGGTGTCTTGGTGCTTGAAGAGCTAGAACATGCTAAAGCACGTGGTGCAAAAATTTATGCTGAGTTGACAGGTTACGGAGCAACTTCAGATGGCTATGATATGGTTCAGCCTTCTGGTGAAGGTGCTGTCCGCTGTATGCAGCAGGCAATGGCAACTATTCGTGTTGATAAAGTCGATTATGTTAATGCGCACGGAACAAGTACACCAGTAGGTGATGAGCGTGAGTTAGGTGCATTACGCGAAGTGTTTACACCTGAACAAATGCCTTTTATTACCTCAACAAAATCATTAACGGGGCATGCATTAGGTGCTGCGGGTGTTAATGAAGCTATTTACTCCATTCTAATGATGCAAAATAATTTTATTAGTGCATCGGCTAATATTACGCAACTAGATCCAGTTGCTGAAGGAATGCCAATTGTTATGGAGCGTAAAGATAACGTAACTTTGGATACAGTTATGTCAAATAGCTTTGGTTTTGGTGGTACAAACGCATCACTTATTTTTCAGCGTTTTACTAGTTAATTAAATTTAGCTGCAAATGATTAAAGGCGGGTATAGCTACACTTAATTGAGTAGTTATACCCGCCTTTTTTGTTTAAAAATTATGTTACTTTAAATATGTCAGATAGTAGAGAAAATAGGGAAGAACTTAAGAAATTACACACACGCTTGCGCAGAAATGTCGGGCGAGCCATTGCAGATTTCAATATGATTGAAGACGGCGATAAGGTTATGGTTTGCCTGTCGGGTGGTAAAGATTCTTATACTTTGTTAGATGTTTTGTTGCACTTACAAAAAATAGCCCCCATTGCATTCGATATTTTAGCTGTCAATTTAGACCAAAAACAACCTGATTTTCCTGAAGATATATTGCCTGAGTACTTAAAAAAAATAGGGGTAAACTACCATATCATTGAAAATGATACTTATAGTATTGTTAAGCGTGTGATTCCCGAAGGGCAAACAACTTGTAGTTTATGTTCGCGTTTGCGTAGAGGTTCTTTGTATGCTTATGCAAAAGAGCAAAAGGTAACAAAAATTGCGTTAGGGCATCATCGTGATGATATTTTAGAAACTTACTTCCTTAATATGTTTTATGGTGGGAAGTTGAAGGCAATGCCACCAAAGTTACTAAGTGATGATGGGGGTAATATTGTTATTCGACCACTAGCTTACTGTAAAGAAAGTGAAATTGAGAAGTATGCAGAAATGAAAGAATTTCCCATTATTCCTTGCAATCTATGTGGCTCTCAAGAGAATTTGCAACGCCAAGCAATGAAAGTGATGTTACAAAACTGGGATAAGCAATTTCCGGGGCGATTAGAAAGCATTTTTTCTAGTTTGCAAAATATTGCCCCCTCTCAATTAGCGGATACTCATCTATTTGATTTTTCCGGACTTGCTTTGAAAGCGGGTGAACAAGAGAAAAATAAATCAGAAAGTGTTAATCAGGGCTTAGAAATACTAAAAATGTAAAGATATATGGTTTTTTGTGGTATGTTTCAAAGAATAATAATAAATAAAGGTGTAAGGCTATTATGCAAGTCTTAATTGTTGATGATAGTAAAGTGATTCGTATGCTGGTGGCTGAATGTATTTCTGAGCTAAAGCATGAGGTAATGCATATGGAAAGTGGTGCTCATGTTTGCAAAATATTGCCCCCTCTCAATTAGCGGATACTCATCTATTTGATTTTTCCGGACTTGCTTTGAAAGCGGGTGAACAAGAGAAAAATAAATCAGAAAGTGTTAATCAGGGCTTAGAAATACTAAAAATGTAAAGATATATGGTTTTTTGTGGTATGTTTCAAAGAATAATAATAAATAAAGGTGTAAGGCTATTATGCAAGTCTTAATTGTTGATGATAGTAAAGTGATTCGTATGCTGGTGGCTGAATGTATTTCTGAGCTAAAGCATGAGGTAATGCATATGGAAAGTGGTGCTCATGCTGTTGAATATATTAAAACACATTCGCCGGATTTAATTATGATGGATGTCGAAATGCCTGGGATTAATGGCTTTGAGGCCACAAGGAAAATTAGAATAATCAAGGGAGATGACTGGTTTCCCATTATATTTTTAAGTACAAAAATAGATGAAAAGTCATATGAAGAGGGTATTTTGGCGGGAGGAGATGCTTACTTAGCAAAACCTATAGAACCTTTACGTTTGCAGTTACAAATTAAAGCAATGGAACGTATTTATATAATGCGTCAAAAATTGAAAGCAGCACAAGAGGACTTATTAGTAGTCAATGAAAAATACCGCCGACTATCATTGTTTGATGAGTTAACAGGCTTAGCCAATCGTCGAAATTTTGATAAAACATTAGACAGAGAATTTAAATTGGCTAAACGAGATAAAAAGCCATTATCTGTGGTTCTTTGTGATATAGATTTTTTCAAAATTTATAATGATAAATACGGGCATCAGGTTGGTGATGCTTGTTTGGCTAAAGTTGCGCAGGCATTAGCAAACTCGGTTAGCCGACCTACTGATCTAGCTTGCCGATATGGAGGTGAGGAATTCACATTTATATTACCGAATACGGATTTAGAGGGCGCGCAGAAATTCTCGGAAAAGGTTAGGCAAGCTGTTAGTGATTTACATATTACGCATGAAGGTTCAACTGTGTCTCCGTATGTGAGCTTGAGTTTGGGTGTTGCAACTTATAATGGGCAGTTTTCTAATGGTGAAGAAATTACTAAACAAGCGGATGATGCTTTGTATCAGGCAAAAGACAAAGGTAGAAATAGGGTTGAAATTAGTTAGTGCTTAATCATTATCAGTCTAAAGATTTTATAGAAACGGCAGAAGGTTTGATTTTCGCAGTTGTCGAGCAAGGCTTAGAAGAGGGAAAGGTTCTTTGTTTTTTGCGTTATATAAAACAAGGTGATTCTTGGATCAAAGTTGCGACTGATGAAGCGAATCAATACTTAGAGAAACATGCCGCACAGTACTTATTTTTCTCTAAAAAAAAATCAGCAGCTCTTCATGCTGTCTTGGTTAGTGATATTGTAGTGCACCATTCACCACAGCAACGCTTACTAGCTATTATTACAAATAAAACCCCCGATTTAATTGAGCAAGATTGTATTGCCTTGTGCCAGCTGCTTACGCAGAATGGTATTCAGTTACAGCACCTTGGTATTACAGGTTCATTGCTTATTGGAGCACAAAAGGATAGTTCCGATATAGATATAATTGTTTATGGGCGGGAGAATTTTCACTGCGTTAGACAGTTAGTAAAAAAATTAATTGCTAAAGCTAAGTTAACCGTTTTAAAAGAGAAGGATTGGCTAGATTCTTATCAGCGTCGTTCTTGTGATTTGAATTATCAAGATTATGTTTGGCATGAGCAACGTAAATATAATAAGGCAATGATTAATAGTAGAAAATTTGATCTTAATTTAATTGTTGCAATACATGAAGAGATGGCTACTTATAAAAAACAAGGAAAAACCCTAGTTCAAGCAGAAGTTATTGGTGCTGAATTTGCGTTTGATTATCCTGCAAAGTTTCAAATTAGGCATAAGGCTATCAATGAAGTAGTTTGTTATACCGCAACTTATACAGGGCAAGCTGAAGAGGGGGAGTGGATAGAAGTTTCTGGTGCTTTAGAGCTAGCCTCGGATGGTAAGCAAAGAATTCTAGTAGGCTCTAGTCGAGAAGCAAAAGGGGAATATATTAAAGTAATTCCTAAGCCAAAATGATGCTATCACAATATAAAGCGATAATCTTTGATATGGATGGCTTGGTTTTGGATACTGAAGCTTGCTATTTTATTACATGGCAACAAGCCGCAAAAGAAATGGGCTTTATTTTATCTGATGGTTTCTGTATTGATTTATCTGGTTCGTCTTTTTCTGTATTAGAAAAGCAATTATCTTTATATTTTGGGGTTGATTTTTCATTCCCTGAATTTTGTCAATTAAGTAATAAATTCTGGCAAGGGCATGTAGAAAAAAATGGCATTGAGGTTAAATCGGGCGTACATGATTTGATTGCGTATTTACAAAGCCAAAACCTTCCTTATTGTTTAGCGACCAACAGTCCAGAAAAAAATGCTCGTGAATGTTTACAGTATGCGGGTGTTGAGTCTTTATTTGATTTAATAGTATGTCGGGATCATGTTGAGTTTGCTAAACCTGCCGCGGATATTTTTTTGCGCGCTGCGGAGCTTTTAAAGCAGCCTATACAAAATTGCTTGGTTGTAGAAGATTCATATGTAGGTTTAAAGGCTGCGAAACAGGCTGGCATTGACTCGGTATTGATACCCTCTTTGGGTGTTAGACCGGAAATGCAATCTTTAGCGGGGCTAGTTATGGGGGATTTAACCCAGCTATGCCATGCTTTAAAAAATCCGAATAATTAGGCGTATTAAATCAAAAACAATTAGTATAATAGCGAAAATTACTTTTACTATAGCTAATACAATCTTTTGAAATCTTCTCCCCTTAAAATTACCGTGACTGCTCCTGCCCGATTACATATGGGTTTTATTGATTTAAGCGCGTCCTTAGGGCGAAAATTTGGCAGTATTGGTGTGGCGTTAAATGAAATTAATACTCATATTTCAATTTCTGCAGCGAGTGAATTATGCTCAGTTGGGCTTCAGTCTGAACGAGCTTCAGAGTGTGTGAGGCAGCTATGTGGATTATTAAATGTATCAGATAAACTTCAACTAGATATTAAATCATTGATTCCTGAACATGTCGGGTTGGGTTCGGGGACGCAAATGTCCTTAGCTGTTGGTATGGCATTAAATGCTTATTATGACTTGAATTTACAAGTAAGAGATATTGCCGTCTTAACTTCACGCGGGGCGCGGTCGGGAATTGGTATTGCGACTTTTGAACGAGGTGGCCTAGTTGTTGATGGCGGGCGAGGTGAAAAAACATTAACTCCCCCTGTTATTTCTCAAATGACAGTACCTGAAGAGTGGCGCTTTCTTCTGGTTTTTGATGGTGCTGATCAAGGACTGCATGGGTCGGATGAAATTAATGCATTTAAAGAGCTGCCACCATTTTCTTCAAAAGAAGCGGCGCACTTATGTTACTTACTAATGATGCAGGGTTTACCTGCATTGGAAGAGAATCAGTTAGATTTATTTGGCGATGTTATTACTCAGTTGCAAAACTCCGTGGGTGAGCATTTTTCGGGTGCGCAAGGTGGGGGTATTTTTACGAGCAAAAATGTATCCGAGGTTATGCATTTTTTGCAGGCGCAAGGTGCGGTTGCTATCGGGCAAACATCATGGGGACCAACAGGTTTTTGCTTGGTAGATAATAAAGTGTTAGCCGATAAATTAGAACAGCAAGTAAATGAAAAGTTTAAAAATTTTACAAATATTAAAATAATGCAAGCAAGTGTGAGGAATTCAGGCGGAGAAGTGATTGCTTGATTGCACCTTAATTATAGCTAATTCAGGGCGTATGCTTGCACAAGCTGCTAGAAATGAAAACTTAACTCCCTTGGTTATTGATTTGTTTGCCGACCAAGATACACAAGAAATATCTGAAAAAGTCATTCAACTTCAGAATTTATCATTAGCCTTGTTATCGATTGAGGTTTTAACATTACAATCTGAATATAATATTAAAAGCATTGTTTATGGCAGTGGTTTGGAAAATCAACATGAGTCACTTGTTTGCTTAGAAGGCTTATATGAAGTCTGTGGAAATAAGGCCGCTGTTAATGCTCAATATGCGGTTAATAAGAAATTACTTCATCATTTAGATCGGTTAAATATCCCATACCCTAGTGTCTCTTTTATTCGTCCTCAAAATGCTCGGTCTTACTTGATTAAATCTTCCAGAATGTCTGGTGGGCAAGGGGTGAAGTTTTGTATCGCTGACATTGAAGAGGGTGAATATTATCAGCAGCATCAAAAAGGTGAATCAGGGTCGGTTTTATTTTTAGCCGCGCAGCAAGGTGTGCAAATAATTGGTTTCCATAAGCAGTGGACGCTGAGTGCTACTGATTTTAGTTTTGCAGGAATTATTAAGCAAAATATTTTACCGGCAGAAAAAGCAGCGCAAGTTGTAGCTTGGCTAAATGGCTTAGTTAAACTTTATAGTTTTAAAGGCTTAGGAAGTTTGGATTTTATTTGGGATGGTGAGCAATGTTATTTTTTAGAGATAAACTGTCGCCCGCCTGCCAGCATGATGCTATATCCTGAGCTAGATTTGTTAAGTGCACATATAAAGGGGAAATTTGTTTCAGAAAAGCCTGATATGAATGTAAAAGGCTTACAGGTTTTGTATGCGATAGAAGATTATCGAATTCAATCACCTGAATGGCCGGTCTGGAGTTTTGATAGACCGAAAAATGCAACAAGAATTAAGTCCAATCAGCCAATTTGTAGTACTATGGCGGCTGGAAAAACGGTTGCGCAGGTTGAAGAAAAACTGCGACATCAAAAAGATTTTATACAAAATAACGTTATTAAATAGGTATATACCAATATGCAATACACAGCAAGTGTAAACAAATTGACCCAGCCTTTAGTGCAAGAATTATTGGATAATGCTGACAAGTTAAGACTAGATGTGCAAATAATGGAAAATGGCTGCACGATTATTGATGCAGGTATTAATGCTTTAGGTGGATTGGAAGCTGGGCGTATTATTACTGAGATTTGTTTAGGTGGCATGGGGACGGTTTCTTTGTCGCATACAACTTATACTGAAAATTGGCCGTTGACTGTTAATGTACATTCAACTAACCCAGTGTTAGCGTGTTTAGGTAGCCAGTATGCCGGTTGGAGTTTATCGCATGAGAAGTACTTTGCTCTAGGTTCAGGTCCAGCACGTGCAATGGCGACTAAAGAGAAGGAAGGCAAGACACTTCCAGTGGAAGAGTTATATGCCGAACTGGATTATAACGATAGCGCAGAAACAGCAACGTTAGTGATAGAAAATGATGCAGTTCCACCGGTAGAAATAGTAGAAAAAATAGCTAAAGCTTGTGGCGTACCTTTTGATAAGTTAACCATTATTGTTACACCAACTAGTAGCCTAGCGGGTAGTGTACAAGTGGTGGGTCGTGTTTTAGAAGTGGCGATGCACAAGGCACATGAATTACATTTTCCTTTAGAGAATATTATCGATGGCATGGGTAGTGCGCCTTTATGTCCTCCGCACCCTGATTTTGTACAAGCGATGGGGCGTACGAACGATGCTATTTTATTTGCAGGGCAAGTGCATATCTTTGTAAAAGGTTCAGAGGAAGAAGCTGAAAAATTAGCAACTGCTTTACCAAGTTCTACCTCAAAAGATTACGGAAAACCATTTGCACAAGTGTTTAAAGATGCAAAATATGACTTTTTCAAAATTGACGGTATGTTATTTAGCCCAGCAAGCGTGATTGTAACTGCGGTTGACTCGGGTAATAGTTTCCGTGCAGGGAAATTAGATAATGCCTTATTAAACCAATCTTTTGGTTCTTAATATAAAGCCAACAATAAGCTTAGTGCATAGAAAATGATGCACTAGTTTAAGTTTTACTAGCGGAAAATATAAATTATTGAATTTCCCTGTTTTTTTACTGCAAAAATAGGGTAAAATATGCGGTTTTCTGGCTTAAAATAATCGGCTTTTGCCAGTTATAAACAATTTTTATTGCCTAAACTTTTTAGAGTACAACAATGACTGATCTATCTCTTTATAGAAATATCGGTATTTTCGCGCATGTTGATGCGGGAAAAACCACAACAACGGAACGTATCCTTAAGCTGACTGGTAAAATCCATAAGCTAGGTGAAGTACATGATGGTGCGGCGACAACCGATTTCATGGAGCAAGAGCAAGAGCGTGGGATTACTATCCAATCTGCAGCGACTTCATGTTTCTGGAAAGAACACCGTTTTAACCTCATTGATACACCGGGTCACGTTGATTTCACAATCGAAGTATACCGTTCTTTAAAAGTATTAGATGGTGGTATTGGTGTATTCTGTGGATCAGGTGGTGTAGAGCCTCAATCAGAAACTAACTGGCGTTATGCGAATGAGTCAGAAGTTGCTCGTATTATTCTAGTTAACAAATTAGATCGTTTAGGTGCTGATTTTTACCGAGTGGTAAAACAAGTAGAAGACGTACTAGGTGCTAATCCATTAGTGATGGTTTTACCTATCGGTACGGAAGATGATTTTGTCGGTGTGGTTGATTTATTAACTCGTAAAGCATGGGTATGGGATAGCTCAGGTGATCCCACTAACTACGAAGTTCAAGATGTACCTGCTGATATGGTAGATGATGTTGAAGAATGGCGTGAGAAATTAATTGAAGTTGCATTAGAGCAAGATGATGATGCGATGGAAAAATACCTAGAAGGCGAACAGCCATCTATGGAAACGATTAAAGCCTGTATTCGTAAAGGAACAATCAACCTTGATTTCTTCCCAACTTACTGTGGTTCTGCCTTCAAAAATAAAGGGATTCAATTAGTATTGGATGCGGTTATTGATTACCTACCATCACCAACTGAAGTTAAACCACAGCCAGAAGTGGATGAAGAAGGTGAAGAAACAGGTGAGTTTGCTATCGTTGATATTGAGCGTCCTTTCCGTGCTTTAGCATTCAAAATTATGGATGACCGTTACGGTGCTTTAACTTTTATTCGAATTTACTCAGGTAAATTGAATAAAGGCGATACCTTAATGAATAGCTTTACAGGTAAAACTGAGCGTATCGGCCGTATGGTTGAGATGCACGCAGATGAGCGTATCGAGCTAAATAGCGCGCAAGCGGGTGATATTATCGCGATTGTGGGCATGAAAAATGTAAAAACTGGACATACCTTGTGTGATCCTAAAAATCCAGCAACATTAGAGCCAATGGTGTTCCCTGAGCCTGTTATCTCGATTGCAGTATCGCCAAAAGATAAAGCGGGTTCTGAGAAAATGGGTATTGCGATCGGTAAAATGGTTGCAGAAGATCCTTCATTCCGTGTTGAAACAGATGAAGATTCTGGCGAAACAATTCTACGTGGAATGGGTGAGTTACATTTAGATATTAAAGTTGATATTCTAAAGCGTACACACGGTATTGATGTAGAAGTGGGTAAACCACAAGTAGCTTATCGTGAAACGATTACGCAAACGATTGAAGATAGCTACACACACAAAAAACAATCAGGTGGTTCGGGTCAGTTTGGTAAAATTGATTACCGTATTGAGCCAGGTGAGCCAGGTTCAGGTTTTGTTTTTGAATCAAAAGTAACGGGTGGTAACGTTCCTAGAGAATTCTGGCCAGCGGTTGAAAAAGGCTTCAAAAGCATGGTAGATACAGGGGTTCTAGCGGGCTTCCCATGTTTAGATTTTAAAGTAACTTTATTAGATGGTGGTTTCCATGCAGTGGATTCATCAGCCGTTGCTTTTGAAATTGCAGCAAAATCAGCGTACCGTCAATCAATTCCTAAAGCCGGTCCTCAGTTAATTGAGCCGATTATGAAGGTTGATGTATTTACACCAGATAGTCATGTTGGTGATGTTATCGGTGATTTAAATCGTCGCCGTGGAATGATTCAAGGGCAAGATGCTGGTGTAACTGGCGTTCGTATTAAGGCGGAAGTTCCGTTAAGCGAAATGTTTGGTTATATTGGTGATTTACGTACAATGACATCAGGCCGTGGCCAATTCTCTATGGAATTTGCACATTACCTACCATGTCCTAAAAATATTTCTGAAGAAGTGATTAAAGAAGTAATAGAGCGTAATAAAAATAAGTAGCCTCTATTTGTTTTAATCGCGTAAGAAAAGCCACCCAATGGGTGGCTTTTTTGTGCCTGTAGGTAATTGCTGAGGTCGCATAGGAATGAATGATATTTTCTTAGTTAAATAATCAATATCTTAGAAAGATAGGGTGGTATTATTTGCTTGAATTTTGACTGCACTGAATAGTGTTATGAGACTTTTTAATTTACTTATCCCCAAAAAAAGCCCGCTAGTATTTTAAAAATACTAGCGGGCTTTTTTTGTTTTAGTGCTATGGGTACTAGTTAATATGAACCCCAATTTCACCGCCTGCTTGAATTTTTACTGAACAGAACTTAAATTCAGGAATCTTAGCAGAAGGGTCAAGTGCATCATTGGTAATAAGGTTGGCACTGGCTTCGTTGTAGCAGAAAGCCATAAACAGAGAACCTTTTTGGATGCCAATATCAGCACGAGCATAAGCAACGATTTTTCCACGGCGAGACTCAATGGTAACCGTGTCACCGGCAATTAACCCAAGACTATCAATATTTTCAGGGTGAATCATTATTACTGGATCTGGTTCAATCGCATCCAGTGTTGGTGAATGACGAGTCATGCTGCCTGTATGCCAATGCTCTAGCTGACGACCTGTAATAAAGATAAGAGGGAACTCATCATTAGGCATTTCATCCGCATGAATATAACTGGCTGGAACAAATTTACCGCGCCCAGAATCAGTAGGAAAGCCATCAGTAAAAATAATTGGTTCGCCAGGGTCGCCGACGTTTTCTAGTGGGTAAGTTAATGAATCTTCTGTTTCGATTCTATCCCAAGTCATGCCTGCAATACTTGGCATTGCTAAACGCATTTCTTCAAACACATCTTTAGGATGTTGGTAATCCCAACCACAACCTAAACGGTTGGCAATTTCTTGCAAAATCCATAAATCTTGTTTTGCATCACCCGGTGGATTAACTGCCGCACGCCCCATTTGTACACGTCTATCGGTATTAGAGAAGGTCCCCGTTTTCTCGTAGAAGGCCGAAGCAGGCAAGATTACATCTGCAAAGCCAGCAGTTTCAGTTAAGAAAATATCTTGTACTACTAAATGCTGTAAATGTGCGAAGGCTTCACGAACATGGTTTTGGTTAGGATCTGACATTGCAGGGTTTTCACCTTGAACGAACATACCAAACACTTCGTCGTCTAAAATCGCATGAATCATTTCTACGGTGGTTAAGCCGCGTTTAGGATCTAAAGCTACTCCCCATAATTTTTCGAATTTCGCTTGATTTTCAAAATGTTCAACGGGTGCATAATCTGGGTAAACCATTGGGATCAAGCCGACATCAGATGCGCCTTGTACGTTATTTTGGCCACGTAATGGGTGCAAGCCAGAGCCTGGTTTACCAATTTGTCCTGTCATTAATGCTAAAGCAATTAAACAACGAGAGTTATCAGTACCGTGAATATGTTGCGATACCCCCATGCCCCATAAAATCATAGAGCTATTTGATGTTGCGTATAAACGCGCAACTTCACGCAGTGTATCAGCATCAATACCACAAATGGGCGCAACTTTTTCGGGGCTATAATCTTTTAAATGCTCGCGCATAAAGTCGAAGTCTTCAGTATGCTTGGCGATATAGTCATCGTTTTGCAAACCTTCGTCTAAGATAACGTGCATCATGCCGTTTAATAGTGCAACGTCGGTGTCAGGGCGAAAGGCTAAATGGTGTGAAGCGTATTTAGCAATATCCGTTCGTCTAGGATCTATCAGGATGATTTTAGTCCCTTTAGCTGCCGCATTCTTCATGAAGGTTGCGCTAACTGGATGGTTCATAACGGGATTAGAGCCAATAATGATGATGACTTCCGCTTTTAGTACATCTTCAACAGGGTTAGAAACCGCTCCTGAACCTAAACATTCTAATAGTGCAACTACTGACGATGCATGACATAAGCGTGTACAGTGATCGACGTTATTAGAGCCAAATCCAGTACGAATTAATTTTTGGAATAAGTAGGCTTCTTCATTACTGCCTTTAGCGGAACCAAGTCCAGCTAATGCTTTTTTACCTTTAGCTTTACGGATAGATTTAAAACCACCTGCCGCTAAATCTAAAGCTTCATCCCAAGTTGCCTCACGGAATACGCTATCTAAATCATTAGGGTCAAGTAATTCAGTGGTTTTTGCCACGCCATCACGACGAACTAGTGGTTTGGTTAAGCGTAAAGGGTTATGAATATAGTTAAAACCATAACGCCCTTTTACACAGAGGCGGTAATGGTTAGTATCGCCATCGCGACCTTCTGTATATAAAATTTTATCGTCTTTTACATGATATTTAATTAAACAGCCGACACCACAGTAAGGGCAAGTAGAATCTACTGTTTTATCAGGAGTTTCTAAGCCGACGTTGTTGGCTGGCATTAATGCACCAGTAGGGCAAGCTTGGACACATTCGCCACAGGCCACACAACTACTTGCTGCCATTGGGTCGGCAATATCAAATACGATTTCTGCATGTGAGCCACGATTAGCAAAACCAATCACATCATTCATTTGTTCTTCACGACAAGCACGTAAACAACGCGTACATTGAATACAGGCATCCATATTGACAGCAATCGCAGGATGAGATAAATCTGCTTCTGGTTGTTCGCGTGCATCAAAACGAGGTTCGCCGACTTGGAGTTTTTTCACCCACATGTCTAGTTCAGAACCTAATTTATAAGGTGAACCAGTTTGTTCGGGTTGGTCAGATTTTAGTAGCTCTAAAACCATTTTTTGTGAAGCCAAAGCACGTTTGCTTTCTGCCTGCACATTCATACCTTCAGTTGGCATACGGCAGCAAGAAGGAGCTAGAACACGTTCGCCATCAATTTCTACCACGCAGGCACGACAGTTACCATCTGCGCGTAGACCTTCAGTGTAACAAAGGTGAGGGATTTCTTTATTATGTCGTTTTGCAGCTTGCAGGATAGTTTCACCTGCTTGCGCGCTGATTGCTTCACCATCAAGCGTGAAGTTAATCTCAGTTTCTGAATTAACAGTCATTGTTATTTACCTGTAATCTCTTGTGGGAAGTATTTGATTGCACAACGTAATGGGTTGGGGGCTGCTTGTCCTAATCCGCAAATAGAAGCATCGACCATAACGGATGATAGCTCTTCCATAAGATCAGTATCCCATTGTTTTTCTTCCATCAGCATCGCGGCTTTTGCTGTACCAACTCGACATGGAACGCATTGTCCGCATGACTCTTCTTCAAAGAATTTCATGGCATTAATAGCAAGCTCTTTGGCGCTGTCTTGGTTAGAAAACACGATGACAGCCGCAGAACCAATGAAACAACCATGTTCATTGAGGGTATCAAAATCCATAGGAATATCAGCCATTGATTCTGGCAAGATACCGCCTGATGCGCCACCTGGAAAATAACCGTAGAATTCATGCCCATCTTGCATACCGCCACAATATTCGGCGATAAGCTCACGCATAGTAATCCCTGCTGGCGCTAAATGTACACCTGGTTTATTGACACGACCAGAGATAGAAAAAGAACGTAAACCTTTGCGTTCATGACGACCGTAAGAAGCAAACCAGTCTGGACCTTTTTCGACAATATCACGCACCCAGTACACTGATTCCATATTATGTTCTAGGGTAGGACGGCCAAATAAACCAACTTCTGCTAAAAATGGCGGGCGTAAACGTGGCATACCGCGTTTACCTTCAATTGATTCCACCATTGCAGATTCTTCGCCACAGATATAAGCACCCGCCCCACGGCGTAGGTGAATCGGTGGGATTTCAGTGGGAAATTGCGCGCGTAAATTAGCTAACTCAGTAGTTAAAATTTCATGACAACCTGCATATTCATCACGAAGGTAAATATAAATTTCTTCACAGCCGACAGTTAAAGCGGCAATTAGCATGCCTTCTAAGAAGCGATGTGGATCAGACTCTAGGTAATGTCTATCTTTAAATGTGCCTGGCTCGCCTTCATCAATATTGACCGCCATTAAACGAGGGCCTTCAAAACTGCTGACAATGCGCCATTTACGGCCTGCTGGGAAACCAGCTCCACCTAAACCACGTAAGCCTGAATCTTCCATTTTTTTAATGATGCTTTCAGTCTCGATAGAACCATCAAGCACGCCTTTTAGCGTTTGATAGCCATTATCTGCAAGATAGGCTTTATGGCTAATATAATCTGTGACTGCTGCGGTAATTTCCTTGTTATCGACTGCTTTTGTAACGGATTGAGTGGTCGCCTCATCAATTGGATTTTGTCCAACGACCGCAACAGGTGCGTGTTGACAGCGACCGACACAAGGTACTTTTTGTACACGAACTTCGCTGCTATTTAAGCCGCTTTCTAAAGCATCAATTAAATCATTAGAGCCCGCCATTGCACAAGAAAGTGATTCACAAACGCGAACCGTTAATGCAGGTGGTGGTGTTTGGCCTTCTTTAGTGACATCAAAGTGATGATAAAAAGAAGCAACTTCATAGACTTCAGCAGGAGAAAGCTTCATTGCATGGGCTAGTGCCACAAGATGTTTAGAGGAAATATGCTGATATTGATCTTGAATTTTGTGTAAATGTTCAATTAATAAATCGCGCTGACGTGATTCATTTGCAAGCAGATTTTGAACTTCTTCTAATGCTTTAAGATCAATTGCATGGCCTTTAGGACCTTTGCGTTTACGTTTAGTAATCTGATCGGGGCTTATTGTAATAACTGCCACTTGTGTTTCCTCCAGCTCTTCGGATAATGAAAGATAGCTATAACTTGCGCCATTATTTATGGCAAAATCTAAACACTTTACCAAAATTTCCGTATCAGTTCAAGTAATCTTTTCTTATGTAGCTATCATTAGCAATGATATTATTCGGGTTGCTCTGATGCAGAGACAATAATGTGCAGAAGAAGCACCAAGAATAAGGTATAAAAATAAGCTAGAGAACTGGTTTATCCTCTGTATTATGAAGCACTATACCCAAGCTACTTGAAGGTGCTCGCTTAATGGAACCGCGATCTTTAGTCGCGGAATGCTTGATATGCGATTGCAGCGGCTAAAGACCGCTGTTCCGATTCGTTAAAATTACGCATCTTCATTGATTTTGGGTATATATCTAAATATAGTTTGCTGAAGTCGTAACTTGGGTGAGTGATAGCGTATCCAACATAGCGATGGCACAGAGCGAAGTTATTTAGAAGCAATTGTTGTATCTTAGCAATTGATTGTATGTACGGAATAGCTTATTTTATATCGATAGCTGAAATATTAATGTAACAGAGACTAGTGCAAAGCATTATAAGCTTATTAACGAAACGGCTAATCAAGCTGTAGGAAAACCTTCAAGTATGAAGTTAGAGGGAAGATTTTCAGAGGAGAGTGTCCTCAGGTAGGGTTGGTAGAGGTCAGTATCAAGCTGGAATTTACGTACAAATGTGTTCTTTAGACGAGTTTTTGATTTACAAAAATGGTTGGGGGGGGTCTATAGCCTCGTTATGTGTCGCCACCTAAAGGTATAACAAGTAGCAAATATCTGCATGAAAAAATATCTTTTAGTACTTTTTTTCCTTTTATCACCAGCTGCGCATTCACTAATGCTATTCATAATTCTCGCGTTCAAATGAGAATGAATAGGGTACATGATTTAGGTGATATACATGATGTGATAAGCATTGCATATGATCAGGGTTCCAATGCCATCCTATTATGTATTAAGGGTAACTTTAAAAATGAGGGGGAAAATGAATATTTGCTCACAATCCAATATAAGGAACTCTTACACACTGGATTTTCAGGTCATTATATAGCTAAAAAAATACCCCTCAGCCGCCTCAAAGCACAGTGTAACTCAGCTGAAAGAACAGCACTTAACTATCTCAACCGGTATAAAACTTCTTACCGGTGGGATAATGCTGCAATCAAAAAATTGGCTCCTTCTACAAGGCATGAAATTCTTGAATTAGATATCAGTGACGATAGGTTTGAATACCATTTAAGAATATTGCGCCGTGCCTATTACCTCTTAGAAGAACCTACTTGTGTGACTGTAAAGGTTTTGAATAATAGTACATTAAATGGAAGTGAAGCCACGATTTATATAAGTTCCAGGCAGCATTCACCTTATACACCTGAGTCGAGCAAATTATTTAAACTTGAATCGCTAGTAGAGGAAGGCTACGATGCGCCGCGCCGCACAAATACGAAGCAGTAGGAAACTTTTTATATATCTTAACGGGCATAATACAAGATACTGTCTTAAAAAGCAACTGTATTTTTCTTTTATTTATTAAATATTTCTTCTCTTTTCCCTATCTTGATCTTTAAAATTTCAGCCTGTTATTTGATAATTTAGATCAAATGGTTTTCCTGATT
>JAJJBE010000229.1 GCA_020996635.1 Bathymodiolus brooksi methanotrophic gill symbiont | reverse complement strand
ACAAGCCTGTCGCTGTTGTATAGCTAAATGAAGTGATCAGGTAATCGGTGTATAAGTCAAAAATATCAGGTGTTTTCATAGCCTACTATTTTAATGGAAATATCATTAGGGTGCGTAACATCAGTTTGTAATAAAAGCAGAGGATGAAGTGCTTGAACAGGTATTAATGCGCTTGATACCGATTATTGGGGCAAGTGAGTTATTTTCTTAGCTGATTAATAATGGGGGGTAGAGTGAAAAAAGGTGTCAGGCCTTTCTTTTTCCTAAGTAATTGGTTTTTATGTTGAATTGACTAGTCATGAGTTTAAAGGTAATATTTCGCCATAAGTAAACTTAGGTGATCAGGAGGTAAGAATGGAAGATAAAGGTCAAAATAGTTCAAGTGAGCACCTGACTCAAAAAGACATAGTTCAGTTGTTATTGCATAATGCACAACATATGGTAACCAGGGAAGAATTAAAGTCTGATATTAATGAGGTAAAGGACGAGATTGTAAAGATAGAGACTAGCCTTAAGCAGGATATTTCAAAAATAGATGATAAGCTTTCAAAAGTAGATGCTAAATTTGATAAAATACAATGGCTAATCATTGCAACTATGCTAACTATTCTATTGAAAGATTCTGTATTGAGATTGTTAGAATAACCAACCCGTAAGGCGGATATGTAAGTTGGATAAGCGATAGCGTAACCCGACAAGGCAATGCACGCTACCTGCCAACAAACTGTTTTTATGTTGAATTGACTAGTCATGAGTTTAAAGGTAATATTTTGCCCTAAGTAAGCTAGGTAATCAGGAGATAAGTAGGTAACCAAAATTATTCTAACATTTCTAAAAACGGTCAATTTTCACACTGCGTATGTTCCGTGATTTGAATAGCGGATCATATTAAAAATAAATATAGGGCCGTTTTATGGATTTAATAAAATGTTAAGATAATTTTTGTCGACTACTTAGTGTAATTCGGCAAGGTAATGCACGCTACTTGTGAAATAAACTGCTTTTATGATAATTGTGTGTGTTGTTTATAAGCGTGTGTAGTGTGATGGCGGAGCACGCTGTTCTTTTTTACCCTACATTTTTTAAATACCCTAAAGAACATTAGGGGGGGTAAAAGAATTATAAAAATCAAAAGACGGAAATAAGAAAAGCGTTAGTTGGTTTTCTGTGATACATTTATACTCGCTTTGGTCGTTAGAGTTTTTAATGTGCTATCTTTGTCTACTTAAATTAGAGGAATAAAAAATGAAAAAAGTAATGTTATTTTTGATGTTGTTTTCAGTCAATATTTTTGCTGCGCCTGTTAATGTTAATAGGGCAAGTGCTGAAGAAATCTCAGAGGCTTTAAAAGGCATTGGAATGAAGAAAGCAGTCGCAATTGTTAAGTACCGTAAAGATAATGGCGCTTTTTCTAGTATTGATGAGTTAACCAATGTAAAAGGTATTGGGCTTAAAACGGTTGCCGCTAATAGAGGTGATATCAAATTAGGCAAAAAGAAGAAAGCGAGAAAATCTAAAAAATAAAGGTTCAGTTTAAAGTTAAAATGATAGGTGTTTAAAAATACTTCTTTTTTTGATTTTATTTCTTATTCCCACGCTTCAGTGTGGGAATGCATATACCCAAAATCAATGAAGATGCTTATTTTACATCGCATCATCCCCAAAGTCTTTTATCGGGGATCCAGTGATATCGCTAGACTCCCGATTACAACCTCGGGAGTGACTGATGGAAAAATTACTGCATCTTCAAGTCGTTTGGGTATATCTGTAATGTAATGGTCAATAAAGCAAGCACTTAGACTGGGTAGGGCTGTTTTTTCGAAACTCATCAAGTAGGTTGATAAAAGGCTGGCGCATTGCAATGATGGTTTTCGTACCTCTAACTATCCTACAGTGGTTGTAGTAGTAGTGGTCAAGTTTTTGTGTAGTCCTTTTAAGCCACTTTTTATAATTCGAGTCTTTTTTGTCACTATAAATCCTAATAATTTGTGATTATAAGGATATAAATGACTACAGGATTATTCGACCACTACACATTGAAATAATACCTAGAGTAAAAGAGAATCTCTTCGTGTTGCTATTCTGTATAATCACGATAAGAAACAAGGGGACGAATATGGCGGATTTAAAAAAAGATATTTCTGATGAAAATTTAACTCAAAAAGACATTGTTCAGTTACTGCTGCATAACGCGCAACATATGGTGACAAGGGAAGATCTTAAATCTGATATTAGGGAGTTAAAACAAGATATGTTTAAACTTGAGGGCTCTTTAAAGCAAGATATGTCCAAACTTGAGGGCTCTTTAAAACAAGATCTGTCTGAGCTTGAGGGCTCTTTAAAGCAAGATATGTCTAAACTTGAAGGCTCTTTAAAGCAAGATATGTCTAAACTTGAAGGCTCTTTAAAGCAAGATATGTCTAAACTTGAGGTGAATATTGCTTATTTAAGTACTAAATTTGATCGTATGCAGTGGCTTATTGTGACCGCGATTCTATCTATTTTTCTTAAGGATTATTTGTTGGCTTTTATTCAATCGTAATTGGGTGAATACACTAGACTGGCCCCCACAGCATTAACCAGCACAAAAACAATTTATGCCGTTGGAATAGATGCGGCGGTATTGTATTGTAAAACCCATCAAATATGATTAATAATATACTGGTGTATAAAACGTGTAGACACATTGCAATAATGTTTTTCATTCCTCGACACACCACTCTACATTGGCGGTTGAAGATACAAGGTTTATGTTAGGAGAATATATCTATTCTCTGCCTACATTAATCAATTGTTGCAATAAACGTAGCACGTCGTGGTGCAGGTAAACCTTCCATTGTTAGATTAATATCATCAGGATCTAAAAAATCTTTTAATGAATTAAATGTCATCCACGGGGTGGCGCGTTGCTCCTCTAAACTGGTTTGATTAATATCAACCACGCGGATATTTTTAAATCCACAGCGGGTCATCCAGCTAACTAATGTATAGCAGCTGGGCAAAAACCAAACATTGCGCATACGTGCATAACGCCCTTCAGGTACTAAAACTTCGCCTTTTTCACCTTCAATAATTAACGTCTCTAAAACTAACTCGCCACCGGGGCGTAAGCGATTGCGTAAGTCCATTAAATGATCAATAGGTGAGCGGCGGTGGTAAAGTACGCCCATAGAAAAAACGGTATCAAACACGCTAGTTTTTTCAGGGATTTCTTCAAGTGTTAACGGTAAAACATAAACAGGAGCAGGTTGGGCGTATAAACGATGAATCGCTTGAAATTGCAAGACATGTAATTGTACTGGATCCACTCCCACCACCATGCGTGCACCTGCCCCCAGCATGCGCCAGCAGTGATAACCGTTGCCACAGCCGACATCTAAAACCAAGCGTTTATTGAGTGGGCTAATGTGATCTTTAATGCGCTGCCACTTCCAATCTGAACGCCATTCGGTATCTAAATGTAAATCAAATAAATGATAGGGGCCTTTGCGCCAAGGAAACAGGTTTTTTAATCCCGCATCCATTTGCTTAAATTCAGCGGGGGATAATTCATTGTTATGTCCAATTTTAAAGCCGGTATCATCAAGCTGAATACTAGGTTTTTTAGGTCTAGGTAATTGCTCAACCGCCGCATTCCATTTTGTGAAGTTACCGTGCGCCTCTGGGTTCAACTTTTGTTGAATTTGCTCGGGTAAAATCGCTGCCCAAGCCTCGGCATTCATTTCAATGAGTTCATTATATAAAGGTTGGTAATCTATCATTTTAGAGCAATCATTGAGGCAAAGTTAAAATATTGAAACCAAACTTCGGTATTATCAAAGCCTGATTTTTGTAAGCGTGATTTATGTTGTTCAAAGGTCTCAGGAATCAGCACATTTTCTAAAGAGGCGCGTTTTTGGCTGACTTCCATATCACTGTAGCCATTGGCGCGTTTAAAATTATGGTGCATTTCTGTTTGTAATGCTTGTTGCCGTTCATTAGTAAATAGTAGCTTCTCAGATAAGATTAATAATCCACCTGGCAGCAAGCCATCGTATATTTTTTTTATGAAGGCATCGCGGTCAGCTAAAGGAATAAACTGTAAAGTAAAGTTGAGCACCACAACAGAGGCGTTTTTAATGCTGATATTTTGAATGTCACTGCAAATTAAATCAACAGGAAGTGTTGCGGTATCTCGGTCGATGATTTTTTTACAGCGTTCTAGCATGGCACTGGAGTTATCAACGGCAATAATTTTGCAGTGATTGGCGGTTACTTTGTGGCGCATAGAAAGCGTTGCAGCGCCTAAAGAGCAGCCAAGATCATAGCAATTACTATTATCTTGGGCAAAGCGGTTAGCCAATAAGCCAATGGCAGAAATAATAGCGCTATAACCAGGCACGGAACGTTGTATCATATCGGGGAATACGTCGACGACGCTATTATCAAACTTAAACCCATCGATATCACCAAGTGGGCTTGCGTATAAAGTATCTTTTTGTGAATTCATTTCGCTAGTGCTGTTAATTGAGTGTTAATTTTACTTAAATTTGCCGCTTTTGTACGCAGAAATACAAAATATCATTGATAGAAAAAAGGAATCATTAAATGACAGGAATTAAGCAGACACAAATTGACCAAGTAAAAGCATTTTTATTAAGCTTGCAAGATGACATTTGCCAGAAATTAGAAAATGAAGATGGTGGTGCAGTATTTGTGGAAGATGCATGGGATAGAGATGCTGGTGGTACAGGGCGAACACGCGTTTTAACAAAAGGGGCTGTGTTTGAGCAAGCGGGGGTTAATTTTTCGCATGTATTTGGTAGTAACTTACCTGCCGCTGCAACTGCAAAACGACCTGAATTAGCTGGCCGAAAGTTTCAAGCCATGGGCGTTTCATTAGTGATACATCCGCATAACCCTTATGTGCCTACTTCACATGCCAATGTACGTTTTTTTATTGCCGAAAAAGAAGGGGAAGAACCGATTTGGTGGTTTGGTGGAGGTTTTGATTTGACACCTTATTATCCTTTTAAAGAAGATGTGATTGATTGGCATAAAGCAGCAAAAGCAGCCTGTGATCCTTTTGGTGCTGATGTGTATAAAAAGTATAAAGATTGGTGTGATGAGTATTTTTATTTAAAACATAGAGATGAGACCCGTGGTGTCGGTGGTTTGTTTTTTGATGATTTAAATGAAATGGGCTTTGATGATAGTTTTTCTTTGATGCAAAGGATCGGTAAAAGTTATATTGGGGCTTATCAACCGATTGTTAATAAGCGTAAGGATATCGCGTATGGTGAGCGCGAACGTGATTTTCAGTTATACCGTCGAGGACGCTATGTGGAATTCAACTTAGTGTTTGATCGCGGCACATTGTTTGGTTTACAGTTTGGTGGGCGTACCGAGTCTATTTTAATGTCGATGCCGCCTGTTGTGCATTGGAAGTATGATTGGAGCCCAGAAGAAGGTTCTGCAGAAGCGGCTTTATATGATGACTATTTAAAACCGCAGAACTGGTTATAGTTTAATTGGCGTTATTATCTTAATAATCAAAAAATTACCTAGCCTACGTATAAGACATTGTTTCGGAGCCGCGGTCTTTAGTCGCGAAATGGTGATGCAGGCTGTTTTTGGCAGCAGTGTGCTTAATGCAGCGGCTGAAGACCGCTGTTCCTTTGGTGTTTATTCCTTGAAGTGCTTGATGTGTAGTTTAATCAGGTTTGTTCCTTTGGTAGAGCATTAGATTCTTCTGATGCTTTATTTTTTTCCTTTAAGTTTTTAATGACGTTTTCTAAAGAGCCTGAATCTTTAATCATTTTTCCAAAAATTGTGCGGTTACTAATAATTAAACTAATACCTTCGACTGTCATATCATAAATCTTCCATTCACCTTTTCGTAACACCATAGAATAGTCTATTCGGGTATCAGGTTTTCCAGCTTGGCGAACCCGTGTTTTGACGAGTATTTTTTTGTCGGAATCTTTTAGTTTTAGAGGTGAATATCGAATAGTCCAGTTATGAAACTGTTCGGTAAAGGTTGCGGCGTAAGTATTAACCAACAATTGTTTGAAAGCCCTAATAAATTCTCTTTGTTGCATTTTACTGGCTTTGCGCCAGTGCTTTCCTAAAACTAATGCCGACATAAGAATGGTATCAACTTGGGGGAAAATTTCTTGATCAATATAGTGACGAATTTGTTTTTTATCTTGTGAAAAATTAGGATCTTCAAGTTGTGCTAAAAGCTTTACAGAGGCTTCTGCAATAACACGTTGTGGCGCAAGTAAGTTTGGCTGTTCTGCTCTTAATGTGAAACTAGAAAAGGCTAAAAAGAAGATAAACAGGTAACGTGAGAGTAAACTTATCATGATTGTATTGGTTGTAATTGCGCGAATTATTAAGAATAAGTAGCCTGATTTTCTATCATAAAGAAAAAATAAATTGTCTGTACAATAGACTGACTTGCCAAGGCTAACATTATAAATAAAACACGATGAATAACAGTATTAATTTTCCAAAAACACGAATGCGCCGCATGCGCTATCATGATTTTTCACGACGATTGATGTCGGAAAATACCCTTTCAAATAATGATTTAATTTACCCTTTATTTGTGATCGAAGGTGAAAATAAAACTGAAACTATTGTCTCTATGCCAGGTGTGAAGCGGCTAACGATTGATTTATTAGTACGGGAAGCGCAAGAGTGTTATGCATTGGGTATTCCCATGATGGCCATTTTTCCTGTTACTCCCGATAGTGCAAAATCAGAAGATGCAGCAGAAGCTTATAATCCGAATGGCTTAGCACAAAGGGCAGTGCGCGCAATAAAGGCGGCTTGTCCAGAAATGGGCGTGATGACAGATGTGGCGTTAGACCCTTTTACTTCGGATGGACAAGATGGTTTAACCAATGAAGCAGGTTATGTTGTTAATGACGAAACGGTTGCCGTGTTAGTTAAACAAGCTTTATCACATGCAGATGCAGGTGCTGATGTTGTTGCTCCTTCCGATATGATGGATGGGCGTATTGGAGAAATCCGCGAAGCTTTGGAAAAAGCAGGGCATAGCAATACATTGATATTGGCTTATTCTGCTAAATATGCCTCTAGCTTTTATGGGCCATTCAGAGATGCAGTTGGTTCGGCGGGTAATTTAGGTAAAGGCAATAAATACAGTTACCAGATGGACCCCGCTAATTCAGATGAAGCTTTGCGTGAAGTCGGCTTAGATTTACAAGAGGGCGCTGATATGGTCATGGTAAAACCAGGTATGCCGTATTTAGATATTATTCGCCGTGTTAAAGATGAGTTTGCTGTTCCTGTTTTCGCTTATCAAGTCAGTGGTGAATATGCGATGTTAAAAGCAGCCAGTCAAAATGGTTGGTTGGATGAAAAGCAGGTCGTTTTGGAATCTCTTTTATCATTTAAGCGTGCCGGAAGTGATGCAATTTTGACTTATTATGCAAAATCGGTTACCCAATGGCTGAAGGAACAAAAATAATGGATATTTATGCTGTTTTTGGTGCCCCGATAAAGCACAGCAAGTCGCCGCGTATTCATGGTCTGTTTGCTGAACAAACAAAGCAAGCACTTGAATATACCGCGCAGCTTGTTCCTGCTGATGTTTTTGCAGAGGCCGTTAAGGCTTTTTTTGATGCAGGTGGCAAAGGGTTAAATTGTACCGTTCCGTTAAAAGAATTAGCGTGGCAATTTGCCGACACGCTAACTGAACGCGCTAGACTAAGTAAGGCTGTTAATACGCTGGTATTACAAAAAGACGGCACTGTTTTAGGTGATAATACTGATGGTATTGGTTTGGTGACGGATTTAATGGTCAATAACAGACTTGCCATCAAGCAAAAAAAGCTACTTATTTTAGGCGCGGGTGGTGCAAGCCGAGGCATTATCTTACCGTTACTTGAGCAAGCGCCAGTGGAGATAGTTATCGCCAACCGTACCGTGGCTAAAGCAGAAACCTTAGCGCAAGAGTTCCAGCATAAAGGCAATATCAAAGCTTCTAGCTATGCTGATTTAGCAGGGCAGTCATTTGATTTAATCCTTAATGCAACCTCTGCTAGCTTAACAGGAGATCTGCCGCCATTAGCAGAAGGCATATTAGCTAAACAAGGCAGCTGTTATGATTTAGCCTATGCAAATGAACCAACAGCCTTTGTACGTTGGTCTGCGGAACAAGGGGCAATAAAAAACCTCGATGGTATTGGTATGCTAATAGAGCAAGCGGCAGAAGCGTTTTACTTGTGGCGTAATGTTCGCCCTGAGACGCAAAGCATCATCGCTTTGTTGGAGTCTGAGCGGTAAAGCCGTGCAAAGTACCGCCCACCTTTGATGGGTTTAAAAGATTAGCGCATGTTATTTGGTTCTGTAAATAACATAATTGTATGGGTATCTAAGTACAGGTTCGGTATTTTAAAAGGACCAGTAGCGGAGGAATTTTACAAAATAATACATATTCATTATGTGCGAATGGACTGTGAAGTAATTGAGTTAAATATTCAAGGGGATTATGTTTACCTGCTGGTATCAATGCCGCCGAAAGAGTCTGTTTCTAAATTGTTAGGAACAGTAAAAGCTAAAATATCAATTTAAATATTTCGATAGTTCCCAGATTTAAAGCAAAAGCGATATTGGGGACCACTTTAATATACCCAAGCTACTTGAAGATGTTGTCTTTGATGTGTCAACACTTTTATGGACACAAAATTAAGCTGCTTTTAGCGACATTTCGTAATCAGCAGGTGACTTGTAATCATTCGCTGAATGACGTCGTTTACGGTTATAAAAAACCTCGATATATTCA
>JAJJBE010000048.1 GCA_020996635.1 Bathymodiolus brooksi methanotrophic gill symbiont | reverse complement strand
GGAATAATAAATATTTTGCAACGGCTAAGGAATTTCGACATCAAATAAATCATTTTTTTGATCGGACATTACCTAGTATTGCCGACTCTTTAAACGAAAGAATTAACGATAATTTTCAGGTGTTAAGCTCTGCATCTTGATTTCGTTTGGGTATAGTGGGCGTGTTTATCGCTGGTATCAAAAAATATTGGCTGCTGTATTACATGCTAGAGTATTAACAATTATTAGCCTTGTCGTTATTACTGTTGTTTGCTTTGCTGGTTTTGCATCGGTTAAACAAGAATTTTTTCCTTATTCCAATACGCCTTTGTTTTATATCAATTACCAATTACCTGAAGGGACTGATATACGAACAACAGCAAAAGATATGGCAGAAATTGATAAACGGATTCGTGCAAAAGCAGGAATTATTTCGGTCGCAGGTTTTGTGGGGCGAGGCGCAGGTCGATATATATTAACCTATAACCCCGAACAGCCTAATACATCCGCTGAAAATCAGGGAAACGGAGCGCAGCGAAGTGATGATTTTTAGTCCGCAGTAGGCGACAGGGAAATTCGCCAATCCGAAGTGAACTGGTCAGTTCGCTCGGGAGGCAAGTAGTTATCCCGACA
>JAJJBE010000151.1 GCA_020996635.1 Bathymodiolus brooksi methanotrophic gill symbiont | reverse complement strand
ATCTTCATTCAGCACGGAGCGATTTATGGGAGCCCCAGTTCGTCCTGCGTCCAACTCAACTACGCAAAAAACACTGCTTCGTTAAGTCTACCTCAAATGACTTGACGGCTGTCGGGATAACTACTTACCTCCCGAGCGAACTGACCAGTTCACTTCGGATTGGCGAATTTCCCTGTCGCCTACTGCGGACTAAAAATCATCACTTCGCTGCGCTCCGTTTCCCTGATTTTCAGCGGTGGGTGTTTGCATCAAATAATGGTCGAGCATTATGTCAAGCGGCTGCATTAGGAATGGGGATAGTCCGATCGCCGGCATTATTCAGTTAAACCTTATGTTATATCGGGTGAATTGGTAGAGATATTGGAAGATTATCGAATAAATAATTTATCTGTTTATGCCACTTATTTGCAGCGAAATTATTATCCAGCGAAGATGAGTACTTTCTTGGCTTTTTTAGTCGCTTATTTTGCTGAATAAATAACTGGTTTTTATCCATGAATTGATTGAGGATGTAGGGGCTTTATGGGATAATGGGAAAGTTTTATGTATTGAAGTGCCTCTTGTTTTCGTGTTGTTGGAGAATGGGGGGGGGACCTCAACTTGTCTGGACAACAGGCTTATTTATTATGCAATTTACTATAAAAGAAGGTTTGGATCTGCCGATTACGGGAGCGCCCAAACAGTCCATTAAAGAAGGTAACAATGTTTCATCTGTTGCTATCTTAGGGATGGACTACGTGGGTATGAAGCCTAAAATGCTGGTAGCAGAAGGTGATAAAGTGAAATTAGGGCAGGCTCTTTTTGAAGATAAAAAGAATCCTGGCGTTATTTTTACAGCACCTGGCTCTGGAACAGTTACTAAGATTAATCGCGGCGAACGTCGAGTATTACAATCAGTGGTAATTGAATTAGAGAAAAAAGAAAAAGCAATCACTTTTGATTCTTACTCTGCTAACGAGCTAGAAAAATTAACGACAGAGCAAATTAAAGCTAATTTAATTGCTTCTGGATTATGGACAGCATTGAGAACTCGCCCTTACGGTAAAGTTCCTGCTGTCGAAAGCACGGCTAACTCAATTTTTGTTACTGCCATTGATACGCGCCCTTTAGCTGCTGATCCAGTCGTGGTTATTAAGGAACGTAGTGATGACTTTGCAAATGGTTTAGCGGTTATCGCTAAATTAACGGCAGGTAAAACCTACCTTTGCAAAGCGACAGGTGCTGATATTACCTCAACTATAGCGGAAGTTGCTGAGTTTGATGGTGTGCATCCTGCAGGTTTACCAAGTACACATATACATTTAATTGATCCAGCTGGTTTGAATAAAACAGTATGGCATTTAGATTACCAAGCAGTGATTGCTATCGGTGCTCTATTTACCACTGGGAAGTTAAATGTTGAACGTGTTGTTTCATTAGCGGGCCCTGCTGTAAAAGAGCCTTCTCTCGTGCGTACACGTGTTGGTGCAAATACTGATGATCTTGTTGCTGGTGAATTGAATGACGATGAAAATCGTGTCATTTCCGGTTCAGTATTATTTGGGCGTGAAGCAGCAGATTGGTCGGCTTATTTAGGTTGTTACAGTAATCAAATTTCTGCATTACGCGAAGGTCGTGATCGTGAATTATTTGGTTGGATTGTAGCCGGGAAAGATAAATATTCAGCAATGAATGTTTATATATCAAGTCGTGACCGTGCCGATAACCGTTTATTTCCATTAACAACCGATAAAAATGGCTCAAATAGAGCGATTGTTCCAGTCGGTGTTTATGAGTCGGTTATGCCGTTAGATATATTGCCTACGCCGCTGTTAAAAGCGATGGTGGTTGGTGATACAGATCAAGCGCAATTATTGGGTGCACTAGAATTAGATGAAGAAGATATGTCTTTATTTACTTTTGTTGATCCAGGCAAGCATGATTTTGCACCTGTATTACGTGCTAATTTAACTAAAATTGAGAAGGAAGGCTAATGTCGGCTAGAGATTATTTAGACAGTATTGAGCCTATTTTTACAAAAGGTGGCAAATTAGAAAAGTATTACGGTCTCTATGAGATGGTGGATACATTTATTTACACGCCTTCTGCTGTAACACGCGGTACAACACATGTACGTGATGGAAACGATCTAAAACGTACCATGACTTTTGTGGTAATTGCGACTTTATTTTGTGTCCTAATGGCGATGTATAACTCCGGTTATCAAGCGAATTTAGCCATAGAAGCAATGGGTTTAGATGAAACATCGGGATGGCGTAGTATTCCTATGACGTTGTTCGGCTATAACTCAATGAACCCACTATCTAATATGGTTCATGGTGCATTATTTTTCTTACCTATTTACTTAGTGACTTTAGCGGTCGGTGGTGTCTGGGAAGTTTTATTTGCAACCGTTCGTGGCCATGAGATTAATGAGGGATTCCTTGTTTCTTCAATGTTATATACATTGATTCTTCCTCCGGATATTCCTTTATGGCAAGTTGCCTTAGGTATTTCTTTCGGTATCGTTATTGGTAAAGAAGTTTTTGGTGGTACAGGTAAAAACTTTTTAAACCCAGCGTTAACAGGTCGTGCATTTTTATTCTTTGCATACCCTGCGGCAATTTCTGGCGATTCAGTTTGGGTTGGTGTTGATGGCTTTACCGCGGCGACGCCTTTAGGCTTAGCAGCAACAGGTGGACTTGATGCGGTTCAGGCAGCAGGATATAGCTGGTTTCAAACGTTTATGGGTTTTATTCCTGGTTCAATTGGTGAAACATCAACATTAGCCATTATGTTAGGTGCTGCATTTTTGCTTTATACAAAAATTGCATCTTATAGAATCATGGGCGGTGTATTGGGTGGCATGATTGTTACTTCTATTATGTTTAATATGATAGGTAGTGATACTAACCCAATGTTTGCATTTCCTTTCTATTGGCATTTAACCGTCGGTGGTTTTGCTTTCGGTATGGTTTATATGGCAACCGATCCAGTGGGTGCTTGTATGACAGATACAGGGCGTTGGATTTTTGGTGCAGTTATCGGAATCATGGTGGTATTAGTGCGTGTAGTAAATCCTGCTTTCCCTGAAGGCATGATGTTATCTATCTTATTTGCTAATATGTTTGCCCCTGTGATTGATTATTTTGTCGTTCAGGCAAATATTAAGAGAAGGATGAAACGTCATGTCTAATGAGAAAAAGACCTGCAAATATGCAGAGAAACTGAACGAAAAATTGGATAAGTGCGAGCACTACCAAAAATTCGCTAAGTATAGAGATCATATCTTATCGTTAGGTAATGATAGTTTAGAAAAAACTATTGCGATTGCTTTATCGCTTTGTTTCGTTTGTGCCATTTTAGTTTCAGTGGCAGCGGTAGCCTTACGTCCGTTACAAATTGAAAATAAAGCGATGGACATGAAGAAGAATATTCTTGATGTCGCTGGTTTGTTGCAAGATGGGACGGATATTCATGAGGCTTTTGCAAGTAAAATTGAAGCTAAATTAGTGGATATGGCAACGGGTGATTATATTGATGGTGATGTTTTAGCTTACGATCAACGTAAAGCTGCTAAAGATCCTGAGCAAAATATTAGCTTAACAACGGCGCAAGATATTGCAGGTATTAAAAGACGTGCAAAAATTGCCAAAGTTTATCTTGTTAAAGAAGGTGAGTCGCTTAAATCAATTATCCTACCAGTTCATGGTTATGGGTTATGGTCAACAATGTATGGTTTCTTAGCATTAGATGCTGATGGCCAAACAGTGCAAAGCATTAACTTTTATGATCAAGGTGAAACTCCGGGTTTAGGTGCTGAAGTTGTTAACCCTAACTGGCGTGCATTGTGGAAAGGTAAAAAAGTCTACGATGAGTCTGGTAATGTATCTTTAGCATTAATTAAAGGGCTTGTTGATAATTCTAAACCAGGTTCTGAATTTCAGGTTGATGGTTTAGCAGGTGCAACACTAACTAGTGTTGGTGTAACTAATCTTGTTAAGTACTGGATGAGCCAAGAAGGTTTTGCGGCTTATTTAGAAAAAGTAAGAATAAAGGGTTAGGTGACTTATGAGTGATACAAAAAAAGTACTGACCGATCCACTGGTCAATAATAACCCGATTACTTTACAAGTATTGGGTATCTGTTCTGCCTTAGCGGTGACATCTCAGATGTCTACATCGTTGATTATGGCAGTTGCTTTAACGGCTGTAACAGCCTGTTCAAGTGCAGCGATTAGTTCAATTCGTAACCATATACCAAGTAGTATTCGTATCATTGTACAAATGACGATTATTGCTTCTTTGGTTATCGTCGTGGACCAAGTCTTAAAAGCATTTGCTTATGATATCAGTAAGCAATTATCAGTATTCGTTGGTTTAATTATTACCAACTGTATTGTAATGGGACGTGCTGAAGCTTATGCAATGAAAAACCCTCCTATGGCAAGTTTTTGGGATGGTATCGGTAATGGCTTAGGTTATAGTTTAATCTTAATCATTGTTGCCTTTTTTAGAGAGCTATTTGGATCAGGCACTTTATTAGGCATAGAAATTTTTCCATTAATTAAAAATGGTGGTTGGTACGAGCCTAACGGCATGATGTTACTACCGCCGAGTGCTTTCTTTATTATTGGCTTTATTATTTGGGTTTTCCGTCAATGGAAACCTGATCAAAATGAAGCGGCTGATTTTAAGATTTTGGATATTTCTCACGGTGAAGGAGGACATCACTAATGAATGAATATTTAAGTTTATTTATTAAAGCGGTTTTCGTAGAAAACTTAGCCTTAGCATTTTTCTTAGGAATGTGTACATTCCTTGCGGTGTCGAAGAAAATTTCGACAGCAATAGGTTTGGGTATAGCGGTTATGGTGGTACAGATAATTACTGTTCCAGCCAATAACTTAATCTATCACACGCTTTTAAAAGAAGATGCTTTATCTTGGATGGGCATTACTGGAGTTGACCTTAGCTTTTTAGCTTTATTAAGCTGTATTGGTATGATTGCCGCGTTAGTGCAAATTTTGGAAATGATTTTAGATAAATTCTTTCCTGCTTTGTTTCATGCATTAGGCGTATTTTTACCATTAATCACTGTTAACTGTGCAATTTTGGGTGGTAGTTTGTTCATGATTGAACGTGACTATGATTTTACTCAATCAGTTGTTTATGGTGTGGGTAGTGGTTTTGGTTGGATGTTAGCGATCACTGTGATGGCTGGTGTTCGTGAAAAACTAAAATACAGTGATATCCCAAAAGGCTTAGAAGGCCTGGGAATTACATTTATTAGCGCGGGTCTGATGTCTCTTGGCTTCATGGCTTTCTCTGGAATCCAACTTTAGGAAGGTGTCGTAATGCTAGAAATTGCATTAGGGATTATTATTTTCACGGGTATCGTGATTGCATTGGTATTTATTATCATTGGTGCAAAAAATAAATTGGTCGCTTCTGGGGATGTTGAAATTCTTATCAATGGTGAGAAAAAGATTCATGTTCCAGTGGGTGGTAAGTTATTAACAGTACTAGCAGATAACGGTTTATTCGTTCCTTCTGCCTGTGGTGGTGGTGGTACATGTGCGCAGTGTAATGTAAAAATTCATTCAGGCGGTGGAGAAATTCTTCCTACTGAATTGGGTCACATTACTAAGCGTGAAGCAGCTGAAGGTGAGCGCTTAGCTTGCCAAGTTGCGATTAAACACGACATGAAAATTGAAGTCGAAGACAGTGTTTTTGGCGTTAAAAAATGGGAATGTACGGTTAAATCAAATGTCAATGTAGCGACATTTATTAAAGAGTTAGTTTTAGAGCTACCGAATGGCGAAGAAATTAAATATGAAGCGGGTGGTTATATTCAAATTGAATGTCCACCACATATTGCTAAATACAAGGACTTTGATATTGAAGAAGAGTTCCGTGGTGATTGGGATAAATACAATCTATGGCAATATGTGTCTGATGTAAAAGAAGATACGCTACGTGCATACTCAATGGCTTCGTACCCAGAAGAAAAAGAGATTATGTTGAACGTACGTATTGCAACACCTCCACCAGGTGCTGATGCTTCTGTTCCTCCGGGTATCATGTCATCGTACATTTTTGACCTAAAACCAGGTGATAAATGTATCGTGTCAGGTCCTTATGGTGAGTTCTACACTAAAAAGACTGATGCTGAAATGGTCTTTATTGGTGGTGGAGCGGGTATGGCGCCAATGCGCTCACATATCTTTAACCAACTACGCACGCTGAAAACCAATCGTAAAATGTCATTCTGGTACGGAGCGCGTTCTAAGCGTGAAATGTTCTATGAAGATGACTTTAATATGCTAGCTAAAGAGAATGATAACTTTACTTGGAATATTGGCTTGTCTGACCCATTACCAGAAGATAATTGGGAAGGTTACACAGGATTTATTCATAATATCTTGTTGGAAGAGTTTATTAAAAGCCACCCTGCACCAGAAGATTGTGAATTCTACATGTGTGGACCTCCAATGATGAATGATGCTGTTATCAACATGCTGATAGAAAATGGTGTAGAGCCAGAAAATATCATGCTAGATGATTTCGGCGGATAATTTGTAATTTGTTACAAATTAAAAAGGGTGGCTAGGGTTTCTTAGTCACCCTTTTTTAATTGTAAATTTTATTATTTCTAAGCTTATTGATATCAATATAGCCAAGCTACTTGAAGATGCAGGTTTAATGGAACCGCGATCTTTAGTCGCGGAATGCTTGATATGTGATTGCAGCGGCTGAAGACCGCTGTTCCATTTAGTTAAAATCACGCATCTTCATTTATTTTGGGTATAAGCTTAGAAATAATAAAAAACTATAAGAACCTCTATGTATAAAAAAATCATAAAGTTAAGCGTAGTCATATACATAACTTTTTTAATATCAGCCTGTGAAAATATTAGCCCTAAGGTTTCGCCGTTTATTTATTCAGGTGCCATTATGGGGACTAGTTTTAGTATTAAAGCGAGTCAATTACCTAAAGGTGTTGAAGTTAAGCAGCTACAGAAATTAATAAAAACTAGACTCGATGAAATTAACCAAAGTATGTCGACTTATTTGGATGATTCTGAATTATCTTTAATTAATAATAATCATACTCTGCAAAAACAAGGTGTTTCCGTAGAGTTATTTAAAGTATTATCGACAGCAAAAAAAGTGAGCAAAAAATCTGCTGGTGCATTTGATATTACTATTGGCCCTTTAGTTAATTTATGGGGTTTTGGTTCTGATGGTATGCGTTTTAAAGCACCTAATAAAATAAAAATACAAGAGCTATTGGCTAAAACCGGTGATAATTATTATTTATTGAATCAAGAAAAGTTAAGCATACAAAAAATACAAGCTAATTTATCCTTAGACTTATCTGCTTTAGCAAAAGGTTATGCGGTTGATGAAGCGGCTTTAGTTTTGGAGCAGCAAGGAATACATGATTACATGGTGGAAATTGGCGGGGAATTACGCTTAAAAGGAAGTAATAGCCAAGGAAATAAATGGCGTATTGCGGTAGAGAAGCCAACAATTAATAAACGTGAACTGCATAAAGTATTGGCAATTACCAATACAGCAATGGCAACCTCAGGTGATTACCGAAACTTTTTTGAGCAAGATGGGCAGCGTTTTTCGCATACAATAGACCCTAGAACTGGCTATCCAGTCACACATAAGTTAGCATCGGTTACAGTGTTACACGCATCAAGTATGGTTGCAGATGCATGGGCGACGGCATTAATGGTATTGGGTAGTGAGCAAGGTTACAAAATAGCAGAACAAGAACAATTAGCTGCTTTTTTTATTATTAAAAAACAACAGGGGTTTGCAGAATTAGCAACTCCATTATTTACTGAATATACAAAGGGTGAAAAATGATTTATTTTATAGTGACATTCGCATTTATGTTATTAGTTATCGTTATTATGGCGGTCGGTGTTATTTTTGGACGTAATGCCATTAAAGGCTCTTGCGGTGGTGCAGGGACTGATTGTGTTTGTACAGATAAATGCGATAAGCGAAAAAAATTAGATGCTGAAGCAGAAGCGGCTTTATAAGTATTAATGATAGTGGCTGATTTACCATTCCCACCAACCTAGTGTGGGAATACGGTCTACTGATGCAATAGTGTTATAAAATATAAGTCTTAAAAGGTGCTCATATTAATATAATGTAGCCACAGCTTTTTTGTTTTTTCCGAAAACTCCACTCGCAAAGCCTCTGGACTTTAATCCCTAATCTTCTCAGGAAATCCCCGTAGTAATTGCCCCGTATCTTTAATAGTAGTAAATAGATTTTTTTGTCATTCAAAGGTTCAAGTGATTTCTCTTGCGTTAGCTTAGATTTACGTAAATGAATAGTAATTTAATGATCAATTTTCAACATTAATTTAAGCTTATTACCAAGTGAAAAGTCAAATGAAAGTTTTTCAGATTAACGGTAACCGATTGATTTAAATGAATAAAAAAGTATCTTAGTCTTTATTTTTAGCTATGTCATCGTTAAGTGTTGAAGTCGCGCCTAAAAGCCTTCTCCAAAGGGAGAAGGTTGGATGCGGGGAATTCTAATGGCTTGATTTTATTGTTTCAATCGTTAGTAAAAACTATGCACTTTTAGTGCAAGACTTTTAGTATACTCTCATTCATGAGGTCTTATAGTAAGTCATCCCATACCAGCAATTCTCAATTTAGGATTCAGTGATAAAATAACCTTAATTTCTAATAAGTAAACCCCCAGCTCTGCTGGGGGACTCACAAAGTTTGACAATTACGGGAATCATCGAGATTCTCCTTATCTGTGAACCGCCTAAAGTTCAAAAGATAAGGAAAAAATGATG
>JAJJBE010000084.1 GCA_020996635.1 Bathymodiolus brooksi methanotrophic gill symbiont | reverse complement strand
ATGAGCTAAATTTAAATGATAATTGCCTGTTGCTTCCATGATGAAAATGGCGTCTTTACCAACCAAATGAAGCAAGATTTTGTAGTCTTTTTCTGTCTGTTGTAATTTGACATGACAGCCTTTACCTCAATGCCAGTAAGTTAATCGCAAGTAATTGATATTTAATAACTAAAATACTTGTTTTGTCGAAATATAAGAGAAACTTTAGCTTCTAAAGGATTGATGTTATTAGAGTGGTTAAAAAAAACTCTATTGGTATTAATATGTTACGCTTAACTTACTGGCATTGACGTAAGGGTTTAAAACGAATAATATTTAGGTTAGTAGGAACAAAAAGTCCTTGCACATATTCAGAAAATTTTTGAATTTTAATACCTGAAACAGATATTTCTGCAGATCGGCGCAAAAAATTAAACAAAGAAACACGAAAATAACGCGTAAAATGCTCATTAACCATTTCAAGAGTTGGCATACGCCCACGAACAATCCGCTCTTGATTATTAAAATCAAATGCTTTAGATTCTAGCCCCCCTTCTTCATCTGCCTCTGTTTCAACATCGCCATCATCTACACCGTGTAACAGTGCATCAATTTCATCCTGAGAGAGTAAATCAGCTGTTGCCATTGTTATTGCATAACAAAAGAAGTAAAAAAAACATTTTCTATTTTAGTTTTCACTTTGACCTTTTCCATCATTTTATTGGTCTCTTTTAACAATGCAACTTGTAATGCAGTCTTACCTTCACTATGCCTCAATTTTTCTGGTTCTTGACTACGAATAATCATCAAAAAATAATTTCGAATCATCGGCTCATGTTTTTTCAGCTCTTTCAATTCATCATCACTGCCTTTTATTTCCAAAGAAACGTTAACCTGCAGTAATCGCATCCCCGCTTCTTTTGCAAAATCAACCACTAGTGGCTTATTCATGGTGAAATATAAAGTCTCTTGAGCTTCTTCCGCTGAAAATCAGGGAAACGGAGCGCAGCGAAGTGATGATTTTTAGTCCGCAGTAGGCGACAGGGAAATTCGCCAATCCGAAGTGAACTGGTCAGTTCGCTCGGGAGGCAAGTAGTTATCCCGACAGCCGTCAAGTCATTTGAGGTAGACTTAACGAAGCAGTGTTTTTTTGCGTAGTTGAGTTGGACGCAGGACGAACTGGGGCTCCCATAAATCGCTCCGTGCTGAATGAAGATTGGCGATAGGACATCCCAATGTTTCATGAAGTAGGAATGGCGCGCCTAATCGTCAGCAAAAGCATGATTTCCATAGCCTAACAAAGTAATAAAAATAACACATAGTATGATTATTTTTGAAAATTCAGTTTCACGTTTAGCCACTTCAATCATAGAACACCTCATCAATTATTAATCTAATTCTAAAAATACAGTCAAATAGAGTTTCATTATAGAATAAGCACAAAAAAAGTGGATAGTTACTTGCTATTTATTTATCATTGCGCATAAAAAAAGGGCTTTTACTTTCGTAAAGCCCTTTTCATTTTAAATAGTGCAATCGCTACTTATTTAAATGCGCAACCTGATTTAGCTCCCATTTTTTTCAAAATAATGGCTAACGGGCAAAACCCTGAAAATGCAGATTGTAATAAATTAGCCCCTACAAAAGCAGTTAACCACAACCACTCTACTGCATGGTATTGCGATAAAGCTAAACTAATTAAAATAACAGTTCCTGCAAATGCAAAAACAATTCTATCGATACTCATTTTATTTCCTATTTTAAACGGACAACGCCCATAATTTTAAGCATAGCTTTTTCATAAAACGGCTCGCTAATGCCTTTACGAATTTTACGCATAAAGTATTTTTCAAAACCAATTTTAGCCCAATGTACCCAGCGTCCTTGTGCAGACCAAGTTATATTACGCGGTGGAATTTGCGGAGCAGCCATAAATGCAATTCCTGAGTCTCCCATATCAGCAAGACATAACGCACTCAAACTAGGCTCATAAGATGGTTCTTTACCGGCTAACTCATTAGCAATATTATGCGCTGTTGCAGTTACCATAGATTCAATCATATACCCTGTTTTAGGTGTTCCTACTGGTACTGGTGTTTTTTCAACCGGTGGTAATGCAACACAAACTCCAACAGAATAAATATTTTTAAAGGTAGGGTTACGCTGATGTTTATCAACAAGAATAAAACCACGTGGATTGATTAAACCTTCTGCTTTAGTATGGCGCACTGCATCAATCCCCGTAAAAGCAGGCAACATCATAGAATGTTTAAATGGTAGCTCGTGTTTTTTCTTCTCAACACCGTTCTCATCGACTTCTGTTACATACATCATGCCTGCTTCAATTTTGTCGACTTTAGCATTAGTCACCCATTTGATGGTTTTAGCACGCAAACCACTTTCTAACATTCCCTTAGTATCACCAACACCACCTAAACCTAAATGCCCGACATAAGGTTCTGAAGTAACAAGAGTCATAGGTACTTGGTCACGAATTTTACGTTTTCTAAGCTCTGCTTCCAATATCATAAGATATTCATAAGCGGGACCAAAACAAGATGCACCCTGAACGGCTCCTACGATAATAGGACCCGGATTTTCCATGAATTTTTCCCAGTCTTGTGCGGCAATGGCAGCATGGTCAACATGGCAAACAGAAGATGTATGTCCTTCAGGACCAAAACCTTCAATTTCATCAAAAGCTAGTCGTGGGCCAGTCGCTATAATTAAGTAATCATATTCGACAACAGAATCGTCAGCCAATTCAATTTTGTTATTTTCTGGGTCAACTTTGCTTGCTGCTTTCTGAATAAAGGTAATTCCTTTTTTCTTAAAAACAGGTGCAAGCTCAATTTTTAATTCTTCTGGTGTACGCCACTTAGGTGGAACCCAAGGGTTAGAGGGAACAAAATGAAAAGTTGGCGAATCTGAAATAACAACCACTTCATGGTCATTATTTACCATTTCTTTCATTTCATAAGCCATTGGCACGCCGCCAATACCCGCACCTAAAATAACAATCTTAGCCATTCCAATCTCCACATTATTTTTTATTTTATTGTCGTTATTTATAATTCGTGTCATCAATATTAAGAATGCTAATATATAACTTGCTTTTATATTAGCATTCTCTAAAATAGCTATCAAGTTATTTTAGAGAATGTTTTAAGCTATGTATTCTTAGCTTAGATTTATTCAATAAAAATATCATTACTAATCCACTTTTATCATTAATACTGGAGTATTTATGAGCAAAAACATCAACGATACGGAAACCGTTAATCCAATCGTTTTATTTTCGATTAATCATCCTAAGTTTATTACCCGTGTAATGACGATTATTACTTTAATCCTTATTACGGTAGCTGCTTTACCTAATTTCTTTCCTAAAGAACTTTCTTTTTTAAATACTTTACAGGTCGATACCGATCCTGAAAATATGTTATCTGCTGATGAAAATGCGCGTGTTTACAACGCGCAAATGAAAAAGGAATTTTCATTAAGCGATATTGTCGTTGTTGGTATTACCAATGAGTTTAATGATAATGGTGTTTTCAACCCAAAAACATTAAGTAATATTCATGCGTTAACTCAATTCGCTTTAAGTTTACATTGGTTAGATGAAGAAACGGGCAAGCAAGCGGGTGTTATTGGCATTGATTTATTATCTCCGTCTACTGTTGATAATATCGAACAAGGTGGATTAGGCTCAGTAAATTTCAGTTGGTTAATGCCTGATACTCCTAAATCGCAGGAAGAAGCACTTAAAGTACGAGCGCGCGCTAAAAGAATCCCGTTTTTAGACGGGACATTAATCAGTGATGATGGTCAAGCCTTAGCCCTTTATATACCGTTAACCGATAAACACCTCAGCTATCAAATTCGTGAGAAGTTATTAGCGCGTATTGCTGAATTTGGCGAAATAGAAGAAGATTATTATATTACCGGGCTTCCTGTTGCCGAAGATACTTTTGGCGTAGAAATGTTTAAGCAAATGGCAATTTCTGCACCGATTGCCATGTTAGTTATCTTTTTAATGCTTTGGTGGTTTTTCAAACGTTTAATCTTTGTTACTTCACCTATGATTTTAGCGATGGTATGTGCATTATCGACCATGGCTATCTTAATTATTACCGGTAATACTATCCACATTATGAGCTCGATGATTCCTATTTTCATCATGCCCATTGCCATTTTGGATGCGGTGCATATTTTGTCTGATTTTTTTGATAAATATAATAAAATCCAAGACAAGCGACAAACTATCATTCATGTGATGGATGAATTATTTACTCCGATGTTAATTACCACATTAACAACCATTGCTGGTTTTGCATCATTAGCATTAACCCCCATTCCCCCAGTACAAACTTTTGGTATTTTTATTGCCATTGGCGTATTTTTAGCGTGGTTTTGGTCTATTACTTTTATTCCTGCCTTTATCGTGACCATTCCTGATGAAAAATTAGCAGGCTTTATCAGCACAAACAACAATAAAGCTAGTGACCACAAAACATTAATGGCGCGTTTATTAATTAAAATGGGCGATTTTACTTATAACCATGCATTACTTATCGTTTTAGTTTCTATAAGCACGGTTGGAGTGGCAGCTTATGGGATTAGCAAAATTAATGTTAACGATAATCCTATCAAATGGTTTAATGCAAAACACCCTATTCGCGTAGCAGATAGAGTACTTAACGAACACTTTGGCGGAACTTATATGGCTTACTTAGCCCTAGAAGTTGATGCTAATAAAACAATTAATGCTAATTTTAAGCCAGCAATGCTTGAACGCTTAAGTGCTGCTGAAGAAAATGCGGTTCAATTAAAATTAACTCATGCTAAAGAAATATTTTTACTCGTCAATTCTAAAATTCAAAACCATATAGGGTCTGAAGAATTATTAGCAACAAAACTTTTAGAGCTACTCGATAAAGGTTTTGAGACCTCTGCTGATGATGAATTTGATACTTGGGATCAAGTGCAGTTATTTATTGATACCGAAAGCCAGCGCAGTGAAATTTTCAAGCAACCTGATGCCTTGAATTATTTAGCGGGTTTACAAACTTTCATCAATAATTTAGAAGTCGTTGGTAAATCAAATAGCCTTTCTGATGTGATCAAAACAGTGCATCGCGAATTATTATTAGGCAAAGATGAAGAATTTAGAATCCCTGATTCATCCAATGCGGTTGCACAAACCTTAATTACTTATCAAAATAGCCACAGACCTCATGATTTATGGCACTTTGTTACCCCTGACTACAAAAAAACCAGTCTGTGGGTACAATTGACCAGTGGTGATAACCAAGATATGGCCTTTGTAGAACAAGAAGTTGCTAGTTATATTGCCGCACATCCTATGCCCCACAATTTGCACGCTAAATGGTTTGGCTTAACGCATATTAATGTCGTTTGGCAGGAAAAAATGGTAACGGGTATGTTTGAGTCCTTTGCTGGTAGCTTCATTGTTGTCTTTATAATGATGTTCTTATTATTTAGATCATTTTTCTGGGGCTTATTATCAATGATCCCACTCACATTAACAGTGGGCTTAATTTATGGATTTATCGGTTTCATTGGCAAAGACTATGATATGCCAGTTGCTGTTCTTAGCTCGTTAAGTATAGGCTTAGCTGTTGATTACGCGATTCACTTTTTAAGTCGAGCGCGTGAATACACAATTCGCTACGGTTCTTGGGAAGAAGCAATTGGTCCTTTATTTAGTGGACCTGCAATGGTTATTTCTCGTAATGCCATTGTCGTTGGTGTTGGATTCTTGCCCTTATTAGCCGCACCATTGGTACCTTACCAAACCGTTGGTTTTTTTATCGCTTCAATTCTATTTTTAGCAGGTATTATTTCTTTACTACTATTACCTGCAATAATCAGTTTGATGCCTAATCTGTTTTTCAGAAATCTAAAAAACAATTAATACTCCTGATAATGCTCTACTTTCCTGTAAAGTAGAGCATTAAAATACTTCAGTTACTACAGAGAATTTATATGAATTTAAAACACATAATCTTAGCATTAAGCTGCTCTCTAACTAGCTATACAGCATTAGCGACACCTACTGTTGATGAAATTATTCATAAAACTAATTACACCAGTTATTACACAGGACAAGACGGTAAAGCAAAGGTAAAAATGATCATTACTGATGCCCAAAATCGTGTTCGTACACGTCAATTTACTATTTTACGTAAAGATGTTCCTACGACAGATGATTTAGCTAATAACACCTATCTAGGCGATCAAAAAATGTATGTTTACTTCACGCGCCCAGTGGATGTAAACAAAATGGTCTTTATGGTTTTAAAACATATAGCAGCGGATGATGATCGTTGGTTGTACTTACCTGCCTTAGATTTAGTCAAACGTATTGCAGCATCAGATCAACGCACAAGCTTTGTTGGTTCGGATTTTTTATATGAAGATGTTTCAGGCCGTAATTTAGACGCAGACAAACATACCTTAATTAGTGAAGATGCTAATTATTATGTGGTTGAAAACACTCCGATTGATGCCGACTCAGTTGAATTCTCGAAGTATGTTATGTATATTCATAAGACAACTTTTTTACCGATTCAAACTGAATATTTTGATAAACAAGGCACTAAATACAAAGTTTACACGGCACTTAAAGTAGAAAATATTCAAGGCCATCAAACCATTACTAAATCAGAAGCTAAAAACCTACAAACAGGTGGTAATACTATTTTAGAATATAGTTCTGTTGCCTATGATACAGGCTTCCCTGATGAAATATTTTCTGAACGCTTCTTACGTAAAGCACCTAGAAAATATTTACGTTAAACTAGAACAGTAATAGAAATTAATCTAGCACAACGTAGGGTGGGTAGAATGAAGCGCCTTTTTTAGCCGCGTAATGAACCCCACCGTTTCGCAAATAATGCTTTACCCACCCTACACGAAACTTCAAACTATTCTTATGCGTATTTCCACCTTCCTATCAAGTTCATTACTGTTACTATGTAGCTCTAATACTTTTACAGCAGCTCCACTGCCTACAGGGCTTGCACCACAAAGCAATGCACCGGCTTTACCTACTGGCTTAAACACAGCTCCCGCATTGCCATTAGGTTTAAATTCTAGTCCCTCATTACCTTCTGGACTTGGTTCAGCACCCAGTCTTCCTAGTGGACTAAATACAGCAACACAGCAAACAGATATTATAGAAGAAGATTCCGAGCCATTTATTAACATCAATGGTTTCTTTGATATCCGCGGTGGAATTCGCACCCAAGATGACCCTTATCAAAACCAAATGTCTTTAGGTGAGGTACGTTTACAACTTGCCTTACAAAAAGACATTAGTATTTTTTCATTTAATCTAGTCACTGACTTCCTGTACGATGCCAACGTCGATAATTATGACATTGCTTTAGACAAGGGCACAGGTTGGATAGATTTACGCGAAGCGAGTGTTGCTTTTAGCCCACTGGATGCATTAGATATAAAAATAGGTAGACAAATTTTAACGTGGGGAACGGGGGATTTAATTTTCATCAATGACCTTTTTCCAAAAGATTGGCAAGCTTTTTTTACTAGCCGAGATTTAAAATATCTAAAAGCCCCTTCAGACTCAGTAAAAAGCTCTTTTTTCAGCAAATACGCGAATATAGATTTTATTTTTACACCTTGGTTCGATCAAGATCGCGGCATCACAGGGGAAAAATTATCTTACTTTAACCCAATGACAGGAAGTTTAGCAGGACAAAATGCCATTATTGACCCTGAAACACCCAACTCTGAAGAATATGCGCTACGTATTTACCAAAATTTTGGTGTTAATGAAGTTGCTCTTTATGGTTATTATGGCTTTTGGAAAAGCCCACTGGGTTTCAATCAAAGTACAGGCAGAGCGCGCTACCCTAAAATGCGCTCACTAGGCGCAAGTATTCGTCGCCCATTAGGGCCAGGAATTGTTAATTTAGAAGCTGGCTATTATGATTCTTTTGAAAGTGGTAGCAGCAGTGACCCCTTCACCCCTAACAGTGAATCTCGTTTTTTGATCGGTTATGAACAAGAAGTGATTAAAAATTTCTCTATCGGCATGCAGTATTATATTGAGTGGATGCATGACTATAATCAATATGTGACCAGCAATGGAACCAACCCTTCATACCGCAAAGAAGTAAGGCACTTATTAACCAACCGCCTAACTTTAATGACTCACCAACAAAATGTTACTTGGTCATTATTTACCTTCTTTTCACCTTCCGACCTAGATGCTTATTTCAGACCTAAGGTAAGTTACAAAGTAACCGATGCTTGGCAAGTAGAAACCGGCGCTAATTTCTTTGTCGGAAAAAATGATTATTCATTTTTCGGGCAATTTGCACTCAATAATAATGTCTATGGCTCTGTACGTTATAGCTTTTAAAACGACTAATGAAAATACAGCCGCCATTTGATTTTTTATTACAGCAGGATTGTGTAAGCGAAATTACAGCACCGGAAAATACCGTTATTTGTCATTCTGGCGATAGTTGTGATAATTTAATTATTATCCGTACAGGCTCAGTTAGAGTGTCTCACATTGCACCGGATGGCCGCAGTATTACCTTATATCATATTGGGGAAAATGAAAGCTGCGTCTTAACCGCTTCTTGCATTATTAATCAGGCTTCATTCCCTGCTATCGCTGAAACGGAAACAGCCGTCACTGGCTATGCTATTCCTGCACAAAAAGTTCAGCAATGGATGCAATCAGAAATACAATGGCAACAATATTTATTTTCGCTTTTATCTCAGCGCATGGCTTCCCTAATTGGGCTGGTTAACTCTCTCGCTTTTCAACAGCTTGATAAACGATTAGCATCATGGCTGCTACAACAGTCAAAATTAGAAAACACCCTCACCCTAAAAACCACCCACCAATTTATTGCTGATGAACTAGCAAGTTCTCGTGAAGTTATTAGTCGTTTATTAAAAGAGTTAGAGCACAAACAATTTATCACACTAAGTCGTGGTCATATCCAAATACATAATCTAACAGACTTAAGTAACTACACCGAAAAATAACTAATTTTTTCGTATGTGACTTAACTTACATACATTATTTTTAGCTCTACTTATACTAGCCTTTCATAAATTTTTAATTAGGGTATTACTATGAAAAATGTTGGTGGAATTGATCGAATCATTAGAATAATTGTTGGTCTTGCCGTTATTTCTTGGGGGGTTTATGCAGAAAATTGGTTAGGTGCAATTGGTATTGTGCCTTTATTAACTGGCTTTATCCGTTGGTGCCCTGCTTACCTTCCTTTTGGGTTTAAAACGTGTAAAAAGTAGCTTAAATTTACAAAATAAACCTCCCCTTAGCACTGTTTTAAACGGTGGTAAGGGGACAAACTCAATTAGCTATTACATGAACTTATAAGCTAACGCTAAAAAAATCAACTGAATAAAATTTAATAACCAAAAATAAAGCACAAATAACGCCCATTTAACTTGAGTCGCTTTTTCATTGTACTTATATCGTATAAGCCCCCAACTGCCTAATATAGCGACTGTCAACATAACAACAGCAATCAAACCATAATTCATTAATAATCCTCCTCTTTAATTGGCCCAGGTGCTAATACTTGTCGTGAGCCATTGCCTTCAGCTGCTCCAATAACTCCAGCTAGTTCCATTGCCTCAATAATTGTGGCGGCGCGATTGTAGCCTACTCTAAATTTTCGTTGCACACTTGATATTGATGCTTTACGTGACTGGGTAACAAACATAACAACTTGATCATAAAGTTCATCTTGTTCTGCATCACCTGCTTCACCTGAAGAAACATAAGAACCATCACCGCTTTCTGTATATTCCTGAGTGGTTTCACTTAAATAGTTGGTCGGTGCTGTTTTTTTAATGAACTCTACAATTTGGTGCACTTCATGGTCATCAACAAACGCACCATGTGCTCGAATAGGAATATTTGTTCCTGCCGGCATAAATAACATATCGCCATTACCTAACAAATACTCTGCACCACCCTGGTCTAACACTGTACGTGAATCAATACGAGACGAAACCTGAAAGGAAAGTCTTGAAGGAACATTGGCTTTAATTAAGCCGGTTAACACATCTACTGAAGGTCGCTGTGTTGCTAAAATAAGATGTATCCCGGCTGCTCGTGCTTTTTGTGCTAACCGAGCAATTAACTCTTCAACTTTTTTACCTACAATCATCATCATGTCGGCTAACTCATCAACAACAACCACTATATGGGGCAATGTGCTTAAAGTAGGGAAGCTTTCACCTTCTGCTAATTCAGTTTCATAGCTATACAATGGGGCTTTTATTGGTTCACCTTTAGCATCCGCTTCTGCCACTAACTTATTAAATCCCGCTAAGTTTCTAACACCGACTTTAGACATCAATTTATAACGCCGCTCCATTTCTGCTACTGCCCAGCGCAAAGCATTAGCAGCATCTTTCATATCGGTAACAACAGGCGTTAATAAGTGCGGTATGCCTTCATATACTGATAATTCCAGCATTTTAGGGTCAATCATGATCATTCTGACTTCGTTCGGTGTTGATTTATACAGCATGCTTAAAATCATGGTATTAATAGCAACTGACTTTCCTGATCCTGTCGTTCCTGCAACCAGTAAATGCGGCATTTTTGCTAAATCAGCCACGACAGGTAAACCTGCAATATCTTTGCCTAATAAAAGACTAAGTGGTGATTTTGATTGCTTAAATTTCTCCGACTCCAAACCTTCTCTAAAGGAAACCATTTCCCGTTCTTTATTGGGGATTTCTATTCCTATCACTGATTTACCAGCGATAACCTCAACCACTCTAACGCTAGTAACCGATAATGAACGCGCCAAATCTTTAGCTAAACCTGTAATTCGACTTACTTTTACCCCAGCTGCCAATTGTAATTCAAATCGCGTGATAACTGGGCCAGGTAACACTCCAGTTACTTCAACAAGCACATTAAAATCTTTTAAGGCTTGTTCAACTAAAACTGACATTTCATCCAATTGTTCTTTCGAGTAACCCTTAATATCATTAATGATAATATCGAGTAAATCAGGACTGGGTAACTCATTCGCCTCTGGAATTTTATCTTTAAAAATATCGGCTTGAATTTTTTGTACCGTTAATGCTTCAGGCTGGTCTACAAGCTCTTGCGCTTCAAGTTCAACGGGAGCAATGGTGGGTTCTGGCTCTTGAATATCAAAAGGCACAACATCTTCAGCTTCAAATTCATTACTGGGTCTAGCATTAGTTGCTTGATACGAGCTAGTTTCACTTTCTACAGGAATATGCCCCATTAACATTTTAATTTTGCAGATCAATTTTTCAATAACATTGACTATTTCAGCACCCAATATTTCAAGTACTTTTCCCCATGAAATATTTTCATAAAGGGTAATTCCTGAGAAAAAAGCAACAAACAATAATAATGTTGCCCCTGAATTACCAAATGAAATAATTAAAAACTCGCCTAAGCCTTGTCCATAAATACCTCCAATTTCTCTTGGTAAAGGCATTAAAAATGTTAAAATATATAAAGAACAAAAAACTGCCAATGAGCTAAGCATCAAAACTAAGCCTAGGCAGCGTAAAAATTGATGACAAATTTTATAACTTCTTTGCTTAAAAAAGAAAAAAACTAGGCTATGCCTTAAAAGAATAAAAGGAAAAATAAAAGCGACAACACCAAAAAAAGTAAAGGATAGGTCTGACAGCCAAGCACCAACGACACCACCTGCATTTAAAATTTCTACATTCGTCCCTTGATGACGCCACGCATCATCCACTGGATCAAACGAAATAAGCGCAATTAGATAAAATAGTGCAATAACAACTAAACTTATCACAGCGATTTCTTTTAACCCTTGAATTTTTTTATTTTCACTCTCTTCAGACATTATTTACCCAACGCTCCCTAAATGATTAAACACCATTATATAGTTTGTATTAAATAAAAAGAAATGCGACCACAAAGCTCTTTAACTATAAACCGAGTAAATCATCATTGTTTTTCTACCAGCTATGGTATTATCCTCGTTTAAATTAAAATAACTTAATAAATCATTGGAGATAGTTATGCCTCAAATTCGTACTATTGTTTCTGCACTTATACTTGCAGGGTCGACAACATTTGCTTCTGCCTGGGATGCACTTCCATCCACGGCTCCTGCACCTGCAAATAACCCAACAACGGCAGCAAAAGTAGAATTAGGCCGTATTTTATTTCATGACCCACGCTTATCTTCTACGGGAACCGTTTCTTGTGCATCTTGTCATAATGTAATGGCGGGTGGTGAGGATAGCCGACCTAACTCTATGGGTGTACATGGGCAAACAGGGGGGCGTAGTGCACCAACAGTATGGAATGCGGCATTTAGTAAAGTACAATTTTGGGATGGACGAGCACCAACGCTAGAAGCACAAGCAGCTGGTCCTGTTACTAACCCTATCGAAATGGGCATGAAGAGCTGGGATGATGTCGTTGTTCGCTTAAAAGCAATTGATGGCTACCGTGTTGCCTTTAAAAAAGCATTTCCAGATGAAGCAATCTCCGAAGATACAGCAACCAAAGCAATCGCTTCTTATGAAAGAACTTTGATTACACCTAATAGCCCTTATGATAAGTTTGCTAAAGGTAATAAGTCAGCATTAACAGCCCAAGAAAAACGCGGACTAAAGAAAATGGCTGAAATTGGCTGCTTAAGCTGTCATAGTGGCGCTGCGTTCAATGGCAATGGTGAATTTAGGGAATTCCCAACTATTTTTAACTCTTACCTAGAAAAACAATATCAGTTTTCAAATGATAAAGGTTTGTTTGAAGTAAGTAATAAAAAAGAAGATGAACATTTCTTTAAAATACCCACTTTACGTAACATTGCTTTAACAGCACCTTATTTTCATAACGGTACCGTTAAAACACTAGAAAAAGCAGTTAAAGTAATGGCAACGGTACAATTAGGTAGAAAACTATCTAGTGCTGAAGTTGAAGATATTGTTGCTTTCTTAAATGCATTAACAGGCGAATTTCCTAATCAAACGTTACCAATGTTACCGGCTACACCAGGAAAAACATTTAACTAATTTGTAAGTTCATTGACACCTTCGCTGAAAATCAGGGAAACGGAGCGCAGCGAAGTGATGATTTTTAGTCCGCAGTAGGCGACAGGGAAATTCGCCAATCCGAAGTGAACTGGTCAGTTCGCTCGGGAGGCAAGTAGTTATCCCGACAGCCGTCAAGTCATTTGAGGTAGACTTAACGAAGCAGTGTTTTTTGCGTAGTTGAGTTGGACGCAGGACGAACTGGGGCTCCCATAAATCGCTCCGTGCTGAATGAAGATTGGCGATAGGACATCCCAATGTTTCATGAAGTAGGAATGGCGCGCCTAGCTCTATGCTTTAATTTCTTGCATAGAGCAAGAATAACCTCTTTCCTTTTTTTCAATAACCTTATGTCATATTTTGCTAAAAATTTAAGTTTTACTTTTCTGATTTTCTTACTTTTTAGCTCACCCTCTCTCCTATCGGCTGAAGAAAACATCACGCTCAATTTTGTGGATGCAGATATCCGCTCTGTTATTGCGACCATTAGCAAAGAAACAGGAAAAAACTTTTTAGTCGACCCTCGCGTTAAAGGTAAATTTACTATTTACTCCGCTACGCCTATTGATGCCGATGCTTTATATGAAGTCTTTATCGGTGCTTTGCGCACACATGGCTATACGACTATAGAACAAAGTGGCATTACTCATATTGTGCCGCTTATGCAAGCAAAGCAAAGCCCCACTTCTGTTAGCTCTCATAAACTAACAAAACCAAGCTCCAAACAAATTACTCAGGTTGTTAAAATACACCATATCTCTGCAGTAAAATTAATCCCCGTCCTTCGCCCCTTAATGCCCAAGGAAGGATATATTGCAGCTTACGCATCGACCAATTTAATTATTTTATCTGATAGCGAAAAAAACATTGCGCGCTTAAAGCAGCTAATTCAATCAATGGATACTTCAGATAACAATGATATTGACATTATTCCGCTAATAAAAGCAGATGCGAATCAAGTATTAAAAATACTAAAAAGCATGCTCCCTAAAGTGTCAGGAAAATCAATAATTCATTTAAGTGTTGATACCCGCACCAACAGCATTTTACTTAGCGGCGATTCAATTGAACAAAATCGTTTAAAAAATATCATTCATAAACTCGATGCTCCAGTACAAGTAAACTCCTCTCATCATGTAATTTATTTAAAACATGCCACAGCAACCGAGCTAGCGCCTATCTTAGATAAAATCATTAGCGCAGAAGAAAAAAATAACTCCAAGAAAAAATCACTTAAAACAAAGTCATCTATTATTGCTGATGAAGCGACCAACTCACTTATTATTTCAGCAGAACTAGATGCATTCCAATCGCTATCTAACGTCATAGAAAAATTAGATATCCCGCGTACTCAAGTAATGATTGAAGCTATTATCACCGAAGTCTCTTTAGAATCAGCCACTCAACTAGGTGTTGAGTGGGCTATTGCGGGTGCAAACGATAATGTGAAAGGGGTTGGCGCAAGTACTAATACTGGCACTTTATTATCAGCACTTAATGAAATAGCCAATGATGACCTAGCAAAAGCTGCGGCTGCGGCTGCGGCAGGTGGTGGTTTTTCTGGCTTAATTGCTAATGATAATTTTGGTGTATTACTAAATGCACTGCAAGGAAACTCTGATTTTAATATCCTATCAGCCCCGAGAATTCTAACGATTGATAATAAAGAAGCAGAAATTATTGTTGCTGAAAATGTACCTTTTGTTACTGGGTCATTTACGCAAAGCAATGAAGGCTCTACCAACCCTTTTCAAACTATTCAACGAGAAGATATCGGTTTAACATTACGTATTAAGCCACAAATTAATGTCGGCGGTCGTATAGGGCTTGAAGTTTATCAAGAAATATCCACCGTAAAAGACTCAACTACCGCTGTCGATTTAATTACAACTAAGCGCTCAATTAGAAGTAATGTATTAATTAACGATGGAAAAATACTCATTTTAGGTGGATTAATGGATGACGTGGTCGTTGATTCAGAATCAGGGATTCCTTGGTTAATGGATATTCCCTATATAGGTTGGATGTTTCAATCACAAAAAAGCTCTCTAAAAAAGCGTACCTTAATGGTTTTTATTAAACCCACTATTCTTAAAAATCAATTAGAGAGCGATACCTTAACTCAAAATTATTTAGATATTATTGCTGCAGAGCAGAAAGAATTTAATAGCAAACCATTATTAATTACTCCAAGTAGCTCTGACCGTTCACTGCCTATCGTTGACCATAATAGTTTTATTTTAAAAACTATACCTACACAACAATAGGTAAGAATATGCTTCTTCCTTATAGTTTTTCTAAAACAAACGGTGTCTTATTCCATGAAACTCCCGAAGTCATGGAATTATGGTTGCATGAGTCAACGACATTACCTGCAATCCAAGAAGCTAGGCGCACTCTTAATGCTCCCATTAAACTTATCAAAGTCTCTACTAATCAGTTTAATTTAGAGTTACAGCGCATTTATCACAGCAGTTCTTCCAGTACCATTCAAGAAATGGAAGAATTTGATGACGAGCAATTAGGCGATCTATCTGAAGTCATTCCTGAAGCTGAAGATTTAATGGATAGCACAGATGACGCACCTATTATTCGACTGATTAATGCAATATTGACAGAGGCAATCAAAGATCAAGCCTCTGATATTCATATTGAACCTTTTGAAGAACGCTTAAGAGTCCGTTTTCGAGTCGATGGTATTCTGCGTGAAGTGCTTATTTTACAAAAGTCATTAGCCTCCTTAGTGGTCTCACGAATTAAAGTCATGGCAAAACTAGATATTGCTGAAAAACGCCTACCTCAAGATGGACGTATTTCATTAAAAGTGGCTGGTCATGCCATTGACTTACGGGTATCAACATTACCTAGTGGACATGGTGAACGAGTTGTTATGCGTTTGTTAGATAAACAGGCTGGACGGATGGATGTATTTAGCATGGGGATGCTAGAAACAGACCAAAAACACTTTACTAATTTACTTAATTACCCTCATGGCATCATTTTGGTCACAGGGCCAACAGGCTCAGGAAAAACAACCACACTCTACGCTGGGTTAACTCAGCTGAATGAAACTGAACGTAGCATTATGACGATTGAAGACCCTATCGAGTATCACCTTGATGGAATTAGTCAAACTGCGGTAAATGCTAAAATTGATATGGATTTTTCTCGTGGCTTACGTGCTATTTTACGCCAAGATCCTGATATAGTGATGGTGGGAGAAATTCGTGACGCTGAAACCGCTCAAATTGCAGTACAAGCCAGTTTAACTGGTCATTTAGTTTTATCTACATTACATACCAATACAGCTGTTGGTGCCATTGCTCGTTTATCTGACATGGGCATTGAGCCTTTTCTTCTATCATCAAGCCTACTCGGCGTGCTTGCGCAACGTTTAGTTAGAACATTGTGCCTAGACTGTAAAGAGCCTTATATAGCTGATGAAAAAACACGCCACTTAATGCAAATTCCTGATGACCATGAACCTTTAACTTTATATAAACCTCTAGGCTGCCTTAATTGTCATCAACGCGGGTTTCAAGGGCGAATGGGAATTTATGAGTTAATTCAAATCGACGCTGAAATGCGTAACGCTATCCATAACCATGCGAGTGCAGAAAATTTAGAAACTATTGCGCGTAAACAAAGTCAGTCAATTCGTCATAATGGCTTTGAACAAGTTAAAGCAGGCGTTACCAGTGTTGATGAAGTATTGCGCGTAACTAAGGAAGATTAATGCCTGCATATAGTTACCTCGCTTTAGATAAAAAAGGCAAAAAAAAGAAAGGCGTCATTGAAAGCGACACCCCTCGCTTAGCACGCCAACAACTGCGCAATCAGTCACTAACGCCTTTAGAAGTGACAGCCATCAAGGTTCAAGCAAAAAAAACTAAATCCAGTTTATTCTCCCCTAAACTAAGTGCCTCAGAACTTTCTTTGTTAACACGCCAATTAGCAACCTTAGTTCGTGCAGCTTTACCCTTAGAAGAGTCATTACAAGCGGTTGCCGAGCAAAGTGAAAGCCAAAAAATAAAATTGGTGCTTATTGCTGTGCGCTCTGACGTTTTAACTGGAAAGCCCTTGGCAACCTCTATGCAAGCCTTCCCACGTATTTTCCCTAAAGATTTTATTGCAACTGTTTCAGCGGGTGAAGAGTCTGGTGATCTTGCTATGGTACTTGAACGTTTAGCGGATCATGTAGAACGTAGCCAACAATTACGCCAAAAAATATTAGGTGCAATGCTATACCCTATTATTCTTTCGATTGTTGCAGTACTCGTTGTCGTTGGTTTATTAACTTTTGTTGTGCCACAAATTATCCATGTGTTTGATAGCATGGATCAAGAGCTTCCTCCTTTGACACAAAATCTAATTTTTGTCAGCAATCTACTACAAAATCAAGGGCATTTAATTACCATTGGTTTAGCTATCATTTTTTTTGCTTGTTATAGCTTATTACAAAAACCCTCGATCAAAAGAAATTGGCATTTATTTTTACTCAAACTGCCGTTAATTTCTCCCCTTATCCGTACCTTAAATAGTGCAAAACTATGTCGAACACTGAGTACTTTGTTAATCAGTGGGGTTCCTATGTTAACTGCTCTCAATATTGCTGCAAAAGTTATTACCAACATTCCTATGCACAATACAATTGAACAGGCAATTCAAGAAATCCGAGAAGGTAGCAGCTTATCTCACGCTTTAAAGCGCGGTATTGGTTTCCCGCCTCTTACTATTCACCTAATCGCAAGTGGTGAATCCAGTGGACAACTAGATGCCATGCTTGAAAAAGCTGCCGAAACACAAGAACGAGAATTAGAAGGCTGGATTTCCAGCTTTTTAACAATTTTAGAACCTTTACTCCTTTTATCCATGGGCGGGATTGTGCTAACCATTGTGTTAGCCATTATGATGCCCATTTTTAACCTTAATGACCTTGCAGGCTAATTTTATGAAAAACAAACACTCTGGATTTACACTGATTGAAATTATGGTGGTTGTAGTGATTTTAGGTATTTTAGCCTCTGTGGTTATGCCGCAAATAATGGATAAACCTGATACTGCTAGACTAACCAAAGCAAAACAAGATATTCGTGCTATCGAATCCGCTTTAAACTTATATAAATTAGATAAATTTACATACCCAAATACCGAAGAAGGCTTAGAAATTTTATCACCCAAATATTTAGGCCGCCGCCCACAAGATCCTTGGGGAAATGAATACCTTTACCTAAATCCTGGCGAACATTCTGAAACCGGTACTTTTGACCTTTTTTCTTATGGGGCTGATGGCAAGCCCGATGGTGAAGGCATGAATGCAGATATTGGAAACTGGGCTGAAACTGAAGAAGAAGAATAAATGAACAATCACTGGAATGATTTTATAGAAGCGCGCAATAATTCAGACACTATTATAGATAATAATCTGCTTAGTATTGTAGCTTTAAAAAACTTAGGTGTATTAGAAGTATCAGGCTCTGATGCTGCTGTTTTTTTGCAAGGTCAAACCACTTGTGACATCAATCAACTAGAAGAGCATAATCCTCAACTCGGTGCATACTGCAATGCTAAAGGTCGTACTATTAGCAGCTTTATTATTATAAAAAAACCCAATAATATTTTTTATCTCATTTTATCGGCCGACTTAATAGCACCCGTACAAAAAAAATTGCAAATGTATATTTTGCGTGCTGCTGTCACCTTAATAGATCAATCTGAATCCTTATGTATTTTAGGTTTATACAATTACTCACTTGATACACAAGACAATATTTATGCCTATCTAAATGAAAATAAACGCTGTTTATTTATTGCTGATATCAACACCTGTCAACAATTTTTTACTAATTTAATACAAGAAAATACAGTGCAATTAATTAGTTCTAATGCTTGGTATGCTTTAGATATTTTAACTGGAATTCCTTGGCTTAATTCTAATACGACAGAGTTATTTGTCCCGCAAATGATGAACCTAGATAAATTAGGCGCAATCAGTTTTGAAAAAGGCTGCTATACCGGCCAAGAAGTTGTTGCCCGTACCCATTATTTAGGTAAAAACAAACGCGTTATGCTAACGGCAACTTGCAATGCCAGTGCGACATTTCCTGAAACTTGTTCAATTACTGAGCAAGCTGATGCCAATGTTATTTTAGGTACTGTCATATCTAGCTCTCAACAAACTAAAAATACACTGTTACTTATTATTTTAAAAGAGCATCCCAAGGATACTAATAATTTACAGCTTAATAATAAAAATAAGGATGCTATTAACATTATTTATAGCGAGTAATAGAAAAATACATCTAGTATTTATCGCAGTATATACCCAAAATAAATGAAGATGCGTGATTTTAACTAAATGGAACAGCGGTCTTCAGCCGCTGCAATCACATATCAAGCATCCCGCGACTAAAGATCGCGGTTCCATTAAGCCTGCATCTTCAAGTAGCTTGGGTATATAATACTAAGCTTGCTATAAAACAAAAACCCGTTAGTTTCTCTTAACTCCAGTACTCTTATGCAATTTAATAGTGTTAATGATTTTCTTGTTCACGTTCAAGAAGAACTTGATAATAACCGTCTAATATTACCTACCTTACCTGATATTGCCATAAAGGTACGTAGCATCGTTAACAAAGTAGGCGCGCCATTCCTACTTCATGAAACATTGGGATGTCCTATCGCCAATCTTCATTCAGCACGGAGCGATTTATGGGAGCCCCAGTTCGTCCTGCGTCCAACTCAACTACGCAAAAAACACTGCTTCGTTAAGTCTACCTCAAATGACTTGACGGCTGTCGGGATAACTACTTGCCTCCCGAGCGAACTGACCAGTTCACTTCGGATTGGCGAATTTCCCTGTCGCCTACTGCGGACTAAAAATCATCACTTCGCTGCGCTCCGTTTCCCTGATTTTCAGCGAAGGT
>JAJJBE010000112.1 GCA_020996635.1 Bathymodiolus brooksi methanotrophic gill symbiont | reverse complement strand
GGGAAGAAGGAAGCATTTTACCGGCCAAAGTTTTTGGGCAAGAGGGTATTATGTTTCAACCGTAGGAAGAGATGAAGAAACTGTGAGAAATTACATAAAACATCAAGAAAGTGAAGATAAGCGAATTGAGCAGCTTAACCTGTTTTAGTTACCCTTGCACCCTTGGGTGCTCAATGAATCAGCCCGCTTTGAGCGGTTCACGGTTTTCAAGCCTCCGGCTTTGCCGGAGGTATTTGACTCTACTGTTACAGGCACAGGTGCAACAGTCATAACAGATACTTTAAGTGGATTATCTGGTGGTAGCTCTTGGGATAGGGGGGACTACACAATCACAACTACTAATGGAAACTATGCACGTATAAGCAGCCCTGCTACAGATAATTCTACAGGGCAAATGATTGGTATAAGCCCACGAAACCCAGCACCTCTATCTGGCATTACATTTGACAGCCCAATAAATGCTCTAGGGTTTGAGGTTGGAGACTGGGCTACCGCTGAAAATCAGGGAAACGGAGCGCAGCGAAGTGATGATTTTTAGTCCGCAGTAGGCGACAGGGAAATTCGCCAATCCGAAGTGAACTGGTCAGTTCGCTCGGGAGGCAAGTAGTTATCCCGACA
>JAJJBE010000093.1 GCA_020996635.1 Bathymodiolus brooksi methanotrophic gill symbiont | reverse complement strand
CGACTGCTCGATTAGAGATTCTCAGTGCCCAGCAAGGGCTGAACAAGTTCGCTTTAAAATCGAAACTTTATATTAATGCTATTCGACAAGCTTTTGATGAATTGCAACAATTAAAGTCGGCTACTGCGTAACATCAGTTAATAAATTCATAATCTTGATCAGATTCTACATTTTCCGCTAAAATACTGATGTCTAATAGCTCACCCACCCCTTGCATTGCTTCAATAAATATTTGCTTACCTTCTTCATTAGCCACACCATTGCCTAAATCTCGTGCTAAACGAATATAATCAGGATTTAACTCTTTTGCTACTTCCGGTGACATTGATTGAGTTTCGAAGCGTTTAATCATTACTTGTGCGCCTAAAGAATGGATAAACTCAATGAACTCTTTATAAACGTCTACTTCTTTTGCGACAGCATAAGAAGAGATGCTAAAAATCATCTGAGCTGCAAGACCTTTATTTTTTTCATTAATTGCTAATAAGTAAACCCCCAGCTCTGCTGGGGGACTCACAAAGTTTGACAATTACGGGAATCATCGAGATTCTCCTTATCTGTGAACCGCCTAAAGTTCAAAAGATAAGGAAAAAATGATGAAACCAGAAAATAGTTTAAA
>JAJJBE010000078.1 GCA_020996635.1 Bathymodiolus brooksi methanotrophic gill symbiont | reverse complement strand
AAGCAGTGTTTTTTGCGTAGTTGAGTTGGACGCAGGACGAACTGGGGCTCCCATAAATCGCTCCGTGCTGAATGAAGATTGGCGATAGGACATCCCAATGTTTCATGAAGTAGGAATGGCGCGCCTAATTTTTTTATTTTTTTAATAACATTTAGGTGATTATCATGCAGAACATGACTATGAAGCAAAAAACACAACAAGGTTTTACCTTAATCGAGCTAATGATCGTTGTAGCGATTATTGGTATTTTGGCTAGTATTGCGTTACCGGCTTATCAGCAATATATTGCTAAAGCAAAATTTTCTGAAGTTATTTTATCATCCGCTGGAGTAAAAACTGCAATTGAAGTATGCACACAAACAGAAGGTGATACTAGGTTATGTGTTATAACTAAAGATAATTCAGTTAAGAATGCCGCTGCTGGAGCTGTAGGTGGTGATTCAGTAGATACTATTGTAATTGCGGCTGCTTCTGCAACTACTATTAAGATCACGGTAAAACCTAAAGCAACTAAAGGAATTGTGGCTGCCGATGATTATATACTTGATGGAGTTTTTGACATTGGAGCTCTTACATGGTCATTAAATTCTAGCAGTGGCTGTATTACAAAAGCTTATTGTAAATAAAATAAAAACGGATGCGTAAGGCGTATGCGTAGGTTGGATAAGCTAATACACCATTCAATACTTAAATGTATTGGGTGGTTTTTTTATGCGCATCCAACGGCGTCAACACGTAACATTAGAAGTTAAGATACAAGGGCTTGCGTTTTGCCATCTGGTTTCCCTAAAAAACGAGGAACAGCCCAAAAAAATATAACGAATCTATTAAGCCAAGGCAAAATTCAAGTATTTTTGTAGTGGCAAAAGACAAGACCTGACACCTTTTTTGCCTTTTTTGACACCTTTTTTAAAATAGATTTAGTTTGAATCTTTGTTTGCTTAAGTGAACTTATAGTATTCAAAGATTCTCCTGAGTTTCTTTTTTAGATTTTCTAGCAAACCCCGCGCCTTTTTTTACTTTAGCTTTTAATTCTAAATCTTTAATAAGTTCTCGGTAATCCATACCGTGCTTATTCATTTCTGCAAAGCAGCGAACCACAGCTGCAATGGCATTGGGTACTTCATCTTTTTTCTTGTATGACTGTAAGTTCTTGTCGCTGACTTTAATCAGTGAGCTAAATTTAGGTAGGCTGATTTCAGCATCTAAGAGTAATTTCTTGAATTCGATAAATGTCATAATAAAAAGATACTTTAATTGTAAATAACTATATTTTATAGGGAATATCAATAAATTGTTGACTTTTTTTTCTTGGGTTATAGAATGACCATAACTTATTACTAATGGTAAGTTATTTATTTTAATGTAAGGAAAAATCATGTCTAAAGTTATTAAGAAAAAAGTTGCACTTAAAGTTGCTAAAAAAGTTACAAAAAAAGCAGTCGCTAAAAAAGTAATTGCTAAGAAAAATGCAAGCGCTGTTGTTAAGAAAGCAACTAAAGCTGTTTTAAATAAAAAAGCAAGTAACAAAAAATCAGCTAAAAAAATAGCTAAAAAAGTAGTAAAAAAAGCAGCTTAATAAACTATTAAGTACTAAAAACTTGAATGATTGCTGCTTTTTTCAGCTTTCTAAGGCAATCATTCAAGATAAGTGTTTGTGATGTTAGCTTGTAGGTGTTTTATATAGGTACAGTCCTTAAAGTTAGTTTATTTTTGTTTTAGATGTAAAAATTACAGTGCTGTCATAATTCTATGTAGTTACAAGTGGTATTTTAATGACTTATGTAAATAGTGTTGCTAAGCTATTTAATAGAAACCCAACTGACTATGTAGACTTTATCAATGATGGAACGCCCCTTATACTTTGAATTCCCCTCAAACCTTACTGTTAAGAAATTTTTAAATAAATTAGGTAAGTCCCAAGATTTTGAAATTTTTAATCAACAATATACGATAAAAACTTTTTACGACAGCTTTGATTGGCGACTTTATGGCGCAGGAATAAATTGTGAATTAAGACAGTCTAAGCTGTGTTCAGAACTGTTATTAACGAATAATAAAACGGGTCAGTTAGTTGCTCGGGTGGAAACAGAGGATGTGCCGCAGTTTTATCAGCAATTTACAGATATAACATTTGCACAGCAACTGGCACCGCATTTAGAAATGAGAGCATTATTAAGTGTGTGCTCATTGCCCCTCGAAACGTATCAGGTTAATATTTTAAACAAAGATCAAAAAACTATTTTAAGGTTACGAATTGATGAGTATGAACTACTTAATAATCGTATCGAAATATGTCCTCTTAAAGGTTATGAAAAAGCACACAAAAACATAGCTCATTTTTTACAAGAGAAAATTGACCTTAGTGCCGCGCCATATAGTACTGTTTTAAACGAAGTACTTAAGCAGCAAGGTAAAAGACCTCAAGATTATTGTTCCAAATTAGTGATTAATTTAAAGCCTGATATGCGAGCGGATAAAGCGTGTAAATTAATCTATAAGCAATTATTGCAAGCGATTGAAATTAATGAAGTGGGGACTATTGCTAATATAGACTCAGAATTCTTACATGATTTCCGAGTGGCTATTCGTCGAACAAGGGCAGGATTAAGTCAGTTTAAAAATACGCTAACGGAAGAAGCGGTGACTACTCATGCTAGTTTTTTTGCTTGGTTAGGGAAAATAACGGGAAAAACCCGTGATTTAGATGTTTATTTATTAAGTTATCCTCAATATAAGGCGTTATTACCACTTACTTTACAGAATGATATTGCACCGCTGTATGATTTTTTGGTGCAAAAACAAACTGAGGCACAAAAAGAATTAGCTGAACAATTGAGTAGTTATGAGTATCGTAGACAGCTGGTCGCGTGGAAAGAATACTTGCATGAAAAGTTGCCTTCTGAAACCCTTGAAGCTAATGCAGGATTAAGTATTTATCAGTTGGCGAATATTAGGATTAAAAAAGTTTATCAAATGGTATTAAAAGAAGGCGCTTTAATTGATAAGGATTCACCTGCTGAAGCATTGCATGACTTAAGGAAGACATGTAAAAAATTACGTTATTTGATGGAGTTCTTTCAGAGCTTGTATCCTGAAAAAGAAATAAAGCAGTTGATTAAATCATTAAAAGGTTTTCAGGCGATTCTTGGTGATTTTCAAGATTATGAAGTGCAAGAGTTGAGTATTAAAGAGTTTAGTACAGAAATGATGCAGAACCATGTGCCTGCTAATACCTTGTTAGCAATGGGCGTGTTGGTGCAATATTTAGATAGTATGAAATGTAATGCTCGTGAGCAGTTTTCAGAGCAGTTTGCTTTGTTTATTGAGCCTCAAAATAGAGCGATGTTTAAGCAGTTATTTTCGGTGAAGGAAGCTTAATGACTATTATTGCAACTTATAATATTAAAGGTGGAGTAGGTAAAACTTCAACCGCAGTTAACTTGGCTTTTTTAGCAGCACAAGAAAATTACAAAACATTGATTTGGGATTTAGACCCTCAGGGTGCAAGTAGTTATTATTTTAGGGTAAAACCTAAGATAAAAGGAGGAAGTAAGGCATTAATTGCAGGCGAAAGAGAGTTAGATGGCTTAATTAAAGCAACTGATTTTGATAACCTTGATTTGTTGCCTGCAGACTTCTCCTTTCGAAACCTTGATCTTGTACTTGATGAAAGAAAGAAGCCGACACAGCGACTCAAAAAATTATTAGCCCCCTTAGCAGAAGAGTATGATTTTATTTTTTTAGATTGTCCGCCCAATATTTCTTTACTATCAGAAGCAATTTTTGAGGCATCACAATTGCTGTTATCCCCTATTATTCCTACCACACTATCATTGCGTACTTTAGAGCAGTTAAAAAAACATATTAAAGATAATAAGCTTAAAAAAATTCAATTATTACCCTTTTTCTCAATGGCAGATAGACGGAAAAAAATGCATAGGGAAATTATAGAGACCCTTGCATTGCAGCACCCGGATATTTTAAACAGTGTTATTCCTTATGCAAGTGATATAGAACGTATGGGGCTAGAGAGAATGCCTTTGGCTGGGTACATTGGTAAATCACGGTCTACAGAGGCTTACAAGAGTCTTTGGCAGGAAGTAAAAATGTTTGTATAAATCATTATCTACGGCAAAGTTGAATCTGTCGGGTGATAGAAAGCCTATAAAAATAGCCACTAGGGTCTACGGTATTAAATGGTTATTTAAGTACTTGTGCATAATTACTCTAACATTTTGAGATGACGAATTTTAGTAGGATGGGTAGAGCGTGTTTTTGCGAAACCCATCATTCTGGCAATGATTGATGGGTTTCACTACACGCCTAAAAAACAGGCACTTCATTCTACCCATCCTACAAAATGTTAAATTAATTTTTGGTATTTACTTAGAACAGCAGCAGGCTTGTAATAATGTCGTCATACTCATATCGTAAGGTAAGAGTATGAATAAAATAAAAGACCAGCTTATTGATATTATCGAGACTGAAAACCTAAAATCATTATTTCAGCCGATTGTTTCCATTGCAACACAGAAAATATTTTCTTTTGAGGCGCTTATTCGTGGCCCCTCAGATTCACCTCTGCATAATCCTTTTTAGTTTATTCAAATATGCAGAGCAGTATGATTTATCTTTAAAGCTAGAGCATGCTTGTCGCAAAGTGAGTATTAGAGAATATGCTGCTTTAAATTTACCGCAAAAATTATTTTTAAATGTTAGCCCTCATGTGCTTTTAAATCCAGATTTTCAAACGGGGGAAACTTTACGATTTCTTAAGGACAAAGGGATTCCTGCGCAATCAGTGGTGATAGAAATCACTGAACAACAATTAATTGATGATTATGACTCAATGCGTGGAGCAGTAGAACATTATCGAAATATGGGCTTTCAAATTGCTTTAGATGATTTAGGCGCAGGTTATTCAAGTCTACGGGTATGGTCAGAATTAATGCCCGATTTTGTGAAAATAGACAGACATTTTATTCAAGATATAGATAAAGACCGAGTTAAATTAGATTTTGTACGTTCCATTCAAGCAATGGCTGTTGCAAGCCAGTACCAGGTTATCGCTGAAGGGGTAGAAACAGAGGCAGAATTTCTAGCGATAGAAGAGCTAGGTATTGCTTTCGCACAAGGGTATTATTTTGCGCGTCCAGTCGCTTAGCCGAGCACTAAAATTGCGAAAAAATTATTTAAGTCTTCTTTGTATAATAAGCGGCAACGTAGCTACAGTGCTTCTAAATTTATCGGTAGCATTAAACGAATAGGAGTGACTGTTTGCCCTGAAACACTGGTTAGCGACGTTTTAAATCTATATAGGCAGAGTAAAACAGGTGAGTTTGTGCCAATAGTGACCAAAAAAGGCATTTGTTGTGGCATTATTTGTAAAGATAAATTTCTGGAAAAACTTTTTGTCAGCCAGTATGGCTTGGATTTATATGGGAAAAAAGAAATTTCTCAGTTTGTTAGTAACGCTGTATTAAGTTTTGATGAAAACAGGTCATTAGAAGAGGTAAGTAAACAGTTAACCGCGCATTCAGAAATTACCCCAGCGTTTATTATTACTGAAAATACTAAATATAAAGGCGTGGGTACTATTATGGATTTGCTGTCTGAAATGACTAAACAGCAAATTAAAAATGCTCAGCATGCAAACCCTTTAACTTTATTGCCAGGTGCAATTCCCATTAATGAGAGAATGAATGAATTATTGCAGTCGAAAAAAACATTTTCAATGGCCTTTTTTGATTTAGATAATTTTAAGCCTTTTAATGATGAATATGGATATAACACTGGCGATGGAGCGATTCAGTTAGTGGCTAAATTATTAACAGAAAATACCAATAAGCAGATTGATATGGTGGGGCATATTGGTGGTGATGATTTTATTGTTATTTTTAGCGACCCAGATTGGGAAAATAAGTGTCAATCTATTCTGCAAGAATTTGAATCAGAAGCAATCAGTTTATATAGAAAAGAGCATCAAGACCAAAAGGGGATTAATGGTTTTGACCGACAAGGCAATGAAGTCTTTTTTCCGATATTAAGTTTATCGATTGGGGTGGTGTCAGTAGAAGCGACCGCTAATTGTTTAACGCATATAGAAATATCTGATTTAGCTGCAGAGGCAAAACATCAAGCTAAATTAATGATAGGGAATAGTTGCTTTGTTAATGGGCGAGTATCGATGAACAAATGATGCGCACGGATGAAAAATTAGAGTGTATATGGGGTTCCTTGTAATGAGCGGTGTTCGGCTGGATTGAAATTGTGTTGGATGGGTTTTTATATGGATGTAAACAATGGATTTATTGGTATGAATTAAGTCTATTTAGTTTTTAGGATAAATTTCAAGCAATTTAATTAGGACCCCTTAAGAAAAAAATTTGCAATACAAATGGTTATCCATTACTTTAGTGTGTTACTTTGCTTAAATGAAAGGCTAGGGGTGCATCTTTAAAGAAATTAAAGGTGCTGAGATAAAACCCTTTGAACCTGAGACCAGCTAATACTGGCGTAGGAAAGCCCACGGAAGAAACGTACTTTATTTTTCTTTTGTCCAACCTGCGCCTTCGATTGATTAAAATTGGAGAATACCATGAGCGCAGCCTCTACCGAAGTCAAAATTGACTCTTACCCCGCTTCAGAAAAAATCTATATAGAAGGCAGTCGTCCTGATATTCAAGTACCGATGCGTAAAATTAGCCTATCGGATACACCATTGCATTTTGGCAGTGAAAATGAAAAAAATGGCCCGCTTTATGTTTATGATACATCGGGTGTTTATACTGATCCGAATGTAAAAGTAGCTTTACAAAAAGGTTTAGCGGGTATTCGTGATGCTTGGATTGCTGAACGTGATGATACTGAAGAATTAGCAGGCCCTACCTCTGACTTTGGTCAAGAGCGATTAAATGATCCTGAAACAGCAGATATGCGTTTTGGTCATATACGCAAGCCACGCCGTGCTAAAGTGGGTAAAAATGTATCGCAGATGCATTATGCGCGTCAGGGAATTATCACCCCAGAAATGGAATACATTGCCATTCGTGAAAACCAAAACATGGTTGAAATGCGTGAGCTTTACAAAGGACAGCATAAAGGCCAGTCATTTGGAGCGGCGATTCCAGAAGAAATTACTCCTGAATTTGTAAGAGATGAAGTGGCTCGTGGTCGTGCCATTATTCCTATGAATATCAATCACCCAGAAGTAGAGCCAATGATTATTGGCCGTAACTTCTTAGTGAAAATTAACGGTAACTTAGGTAACTCGGCCGTAACATCTTCTATTGATGAAGAAGTAGAGAAAATGCTGTGGGGAATTCGTTGGGGTGGTGACACCATTATGGATTTATCTACTGGTAAAAATATTCACGAAACACGTGAGTGGATTTTGCGTAATTCACCGGTACCAATTGGTACAGTGCCAATTTATCAAGCACTCGAAAAAGTAGATGGTAAAGCGGAAGATTTAACCTGGGAAATTTTCCGTGATACCTTAATTGAGCAAGCAGAGCAGGGTGTGGATTATTTCACTATCCATGCGGGTGTGCGTTTACATCATATTCCTATGACAGCAAAACGAATGACAGGGATTGTTTCGCGTGGTGGTTCAATTATGGCTAAATGGTGTTTGGCGCATCATACAGAAAGCTTTTTATACACACATTTTGAAGATATTTGTGAAATTATGAAAGCCTATGACGTGTCATTTTCACTCGGTGATGGCTTACGTCCAGGTTCAATTTATGATGCCAATGATGAAGCGCAATTTGCTGAATTAGAAACGCTAGGTGAGCTGACTAAAATTGCTTGGAAGCATGATATACAAACTATGATTGAAGGTCCTGGTCATGTGCCATTGCATATGATTGAAGTTAATATGACTAAGCAATTAGAAGATTGTGACGAAGCACCTTTTTACACCTTAGGACCACTAACAACAGATATTGCACCGGGATATGACCATATTACTTCGGTTATCGGTGCTGCAAATATTGGCTGGTATGGTTGTGCGATGCTGTGTTACGTGACTCAAAAAGAGCATTTAGGACTACCTAATAAAGAAGATGTACGTGAAGGCATTGTGACTTATAAAATCGCTGCTCATGCTGCTGATTTAGCTAAAGGTCATCCGGGCGCGCAAGCACGTGATAATGCAATGAGTAAAGCGCGTTTCGAATTTCGTTGGGAAGATCAATTCAATATCGCTCTTGATCCTGAAAAAGCACGCTCATTCCACGATGAAACTTTACCGAAAGATTCAGCGAAAATTGCCCATTTTTGTTCGATGTGTGGCCCACATTTCTGCTCGATGAAAATATCACAAGATGTGAGAGAGTATGCCAAAGAAAAAGGCATTAAAGAAGAAGAAGCATTACAAAAAGGCATGGATGAAAAATCCCAGCAATTTTTAGAAGAAGGTGCTGAGGTTTATCATAAGATTTAAAATCTAAACATTACGTAAAACTAAAAGCCCTTTTATCTGTGTATAGCTAAAAGGGCTTTTTTATTGCCGATAGGAAAGAAGAGATAGGCGAGTTAGACGGTTAGCCTCGCCCCATTACAATATGTTGTGTTGTTTAGACAGATAAGCTAATCGTAACTAATTAATTACAAAGAGCTTTTATAGGCTGAAAAATGAATATCATTCTTAAAGCTCTTTAATGCTCTCGGCGCAGACTGCCCAACTCTAAGGGCTTCTATACCCAAATGAAATCAAGATGCAGAGCTTAACACCTGAAAATTATCGTTAATTCTTTCGTTTAAAGAGTCGGCAATACTAGGTAATGTCCGATCAAAAAAATGATTTATTTGATGTCGAAATTCC
>JAJJBE010000177.1 GCA_020996635.1 Bathymodiolus brooksi methanotrophic gill symbiont | reverse complement strand
ACGCAATTCAGCAAGTTAATGCCTTTCACTGAACGATTAACACAATGATCATAATGCCAACAAATGAGGTCGTTCTCCTTGCTATGTGGCTTTTCTTGGAGGGTGTCATCAAAAATTAAAACACCCCCACCCGTTTCAATTTCTCTCACTGTTTTTTTGATCACCTTCCCAAGCTCTTTAGAGGTGAAATCTTGTTGAGAAAGAAACCGAGTGACTGGGTCATGACTGATCGCATTATCAACTAAGCCTGACAAGCCTGTCGCTGTTGTATAGCTAAATGAAGTGATCAGGTAATCGGTGTATAAGTCAAAAATATCAGGTGTTTTCATAGCCTACTATTTTAATGGAAATATCATTAGGGTGCGTAACATCAGTTAAAAATATTCAAGAAAACCTAAGCATTACACTATTTATTCGCTTTGTTTAAGCAATCTCTGATTAAGTCGTTTAGAATTTAGCGCAAAAAAAGTCGCTATTTTTCAGGATGAGAGCGGTAATAGTCGCTCTATTGCGGTGAACTTCGTGAAAAAATCGACCGCTGTAACAAGCTAGAAATTATTGGGTTTGACCAAAACTTCCTTAAGGAATCTGATATATACCCAAGCTACTTGAAGGTGATCGCTTAGTGGAACTGCGATCTTTAGTCGCGGAATGCTTGATATGTGATTGCAGCGGCTGAAGACCGCTGTTCCATTTAGTTAAAATCACGCATCTTCATTTATTTTGGGTATATAAGAATCTATTTATTGCCTAAAATTATTTTACGGGCAATATAGATAGCCACTCGTTGAATAAAATTATTATTCCCCCAAGGTCGCCAAGTTTTTTTAAATTTATTTCTAAACGCATCAAATTGATAACCCCATGGAGTACACTGTATTTTCCCGCGATTTAATAATATTTTTAAGGCTTCTGCGCCTGTTGCGCCTGCACAAAGTTCACAAGCCATAGGAGTTGATGGACCTTTTTTATCTAAAAAATCAACCCTACTTTTATCAACTAAATAGGGCTGATGCAAAAACGATGGGGACAGGCCAACTAAAAATCGGATCTGTTGTTCCAGAGGCTCATACCCTTGCAACCTAAAATACTGTTCAAAACTCATTTTATCTGGCATAAATGTTAATAGAGCCACTCCCATCCCTAGTGGAGCAGCCGTAATACAAGGGATACCCAACTCATAACACCTAGCAAAAACTTTTTGCCTTATATCTAAAACAAAAAAATCGAGACCATCAATATAAAGGTCCACACCTTGTAAAAATTCATCCAGATTGTTTTCATTTACTCCTTGCTTAAATTGCTTTATATCAAGCTCAGGGTTAATTCCATGGGCTATCCTAGCCATAGTATCCGATTTTTCTTGATCAATATGAGGAATGGTTGCCCCCACTTGACGGTTAAAATTTGCTAATTCAAATATATCAAAATCAGCAATATTAAAATTACTGATACCCAGTCTAGTTAAGGTAAGCAAGTGACTTCCTCCGACGCCCCCCATTCCAGCAATTGCAATCCTTTTATTTCGTAAAGTTTGCTGCTCTACTTCAGTAATCCAGCCTATATTCCTAGAAAAAGCTTCATTGTAATCAAATGTAAAATTTTCTGACATTCCTTTAATTCCTTACGTCTAATTTTCTACTTAAAGAGAGCAAAACTTTCCACTTTTAGGTAAAGCCTATTGACTACTCAAGCCAAAGTACTGAAATAACACCCTCAACCCTTCTCATTACTCTGTTTCTTTTTATAATCACTGTCTAACTGGGTATAAATCCAGTCATACATTTTTTGTATCTCTGGCGGAAAGTTATTTTTTGCTGACTGAAAGGTGAGGAAATAAGGTGCTCTAATACCATGATAATCCATATCCTCACCTACTCTCTTAAATTTTATTCCTGTTTTCTTAAGCAACCTTGGTAAAAAAGGTTCCATCATGGCAAATACATTGGTCTTGTGAGTAATAGAAGTTAAAGCACCTCCCGCTAGAAAAGCTGATAAAGCAATTAGAGAAAATGTTCGTTGCTCCTGCTGCGTACAATCTATACTCTCTACGCCTCCAAACCTTATTGCATTTTCACCAGGTCTGCGCCTGAATGCAACATCTACAGCAAGCCGTGAAATTTCGCAGACTTCATCTCTTACAATATTTAAGCAAGAAATTTTCTCCTGATCTAAGCTATTTTTACAAAATTTTTCCAAGGGAAGTAAGCCATTCTCATATTGTGTACCTGCAGGAACTAATCGAATACAGCTTGCGACACGTCCTGTTTCTTTATGGATAATTAAGCAATGTAATGATTGGAAATCAAATTCATCTGATTCCATTTTATTTGGAAATAACTCCGTTGCCTCATAATTAAATTCTTCACAATATACCCTATACCGTAATTCATAAGCCTGTTTCAACTGATCTTCAGTTGTTACTAATTGAATTTTAAAATATTGTTTAAAATCATCTACTAATACCTGTGCTTTCTCTTTCATAATTTGTTCAACTGAATTATGTTGGCTATCAAATCTTTGCGGGATTCTTTCCCGCCTTTAAGTGCGATAAAATAAATTGGCTCTTTTGAATTTCAAGAGGGTAAGCAATTAGCATTTATTTTAGAAAAGTCTAATTTCCCTGTCAGTAAATAAGCAATCGTTTTGAAATGTTGCGCTTTATATCCTCTCGCTTTTCTTTTTGCTGCCTGTAAAACCGAGTTTAAA
>JAJJBE010000142.1 GCA_020996635.1 Bathymodiolus brooksi methanotrophic gill symbiont | reverse complement strand
GCCTGTCGCTGTTGTATAGCTAAATGAAGTGATCAGGTAATCGGTGTATAAGTCAAAAATATCAGGTGTTTTCATAGCCTACTATTTTAATGGAAATATCATTAGGGTGCGTAACATCAGTTAGTAAGCTTAATGCGGCTATTTTTTTGCTGAAGTAGACATGGCTGTATTTATAAAAAATAATAAGGCCAAATTATAACAAGAGTGGCCGTATTGTTTTGCATAATGATTTTTACACCCCTACTCCCACCAGAAAATGCTGGGAGTGAGAATGTTTTATTGTTATGTAATAACCGAAGGTTCCGTACGCCCAGAGCGCTTTTTAACTTCACAAAATTGTTCAGCAAGTTCAATTAGCTCAGCAAGTGCTGTTTGTGGATCTTGTTGCTGTTTACTGCTATCAGGTTCATATTTTTCGATATAAATACGCAAAGTAGCACCGACTGTCCCCGTGCCTGACAGGCGAAAGATAATACGCGAGCCATCAACAAAGCCTATGCGAATACCTTGGTGTTCGCTAATACTTTGGTCTATTGGATCGTGATAACTAAATTCATCGGCATATTGCACGGTATATGAACCAAATGATTGCTTAGCTAAGGTATCTAACTGACTACGTAAATGATCCATTATATTATTTGCGATGTCGCTATCGACTGCTTCATAATCATGGCGGCAATAAATATCACGGCCATAGGTTTGCCAATGTTCATTAACAATTTCTTGTACGGATTGTTCGCGCTTAGCCAGTATGTTTAGCCAAAATAAAACGGCCCACAAACCATCTTTTTCACGCACATGATTGGAGCTAGTACCAAAACTTTCTTCACCGCAAAGTGTTATTTTTCCCGCATCCAATAAATTACCAAAAAACTTCCAACCCGTTGGAGTTTCAAAAGCAGGGATATTAAGTGCTTTTGCAACACGATCAACCGCTTGGCTAGTAGGCATGGAACGAGCGACACCGTTAATTCCTGAAGCATAAGCGGGGATAAGTTGAGCATTGGCAGCCATAATTGCTATGCTATCACTTGGGGTAACAAAAATATTGTTACCTAAAATCATATTTCTATCGCCATCGCCATCAGAAGCTGCTGCAAAATCAAGCGCATTAGAACTAAACATGAGTTCTTTTAATTCTTTGGTATGGCTTAAATTAGGATCGGGGTGGTGCCCACCAAAATCTTCTAAAGGGATGCCATTAATAACAGTGCCTTTAGGCGCGCCTAAAATATCTTCTAAAATACGTGTTGCATAGGGGCCAGTAATGGCATGCATGGCATCAAAGCAAATTGATATTTTTTTTGTTTTTACGGCTTGTTTTATAAGGTCAAAATCAAATAAAGAAGCCATTAATTCGGCATAATCATCAACAGGGTCAATGATTGTTATATGAAGTCCAGATTCTTTAAATTTACCACAATTATTAAGGTCTATAGTCGGTAAATCAATTAGCTTGTAGCTACTAATTGTTTGGCTATAACTAAAAAAAGCATCGGTATTTTGTTCGGTGGCTGGGCCGCCATTGCTCACGTTAAATTTAATGCCAAAATCTTCATCAGGCCCACCGGGGTTATGGCTAGCAGATAAAATAAAGCCACCAAAGGCTTGATATTTTCTAATTAAATGCGAGACGGCTGGTGTGGATAACAGGCCGTTTTGGCCAATAATAAAATGGGTATAGCCATTTGCCGCAGCAATTTTAATAATAATTTGTATTGCATCATTATTAAAATAACGACCATCACCACCAATGACCAGTGTTTTATTGGTGCTTTGGTCTAAGGTGGATAAAATAGATTGTACAAAGTTTTCTAAATAATGAGCTTGCTGAAATACTTTTACTTTTTTGCGCAAACCCGAGGTTCCTGGTTTTTGATCAGAATAAGCTTGTGTTGAAACGGTGTTTATTTGCATAATGACTCACTCAAAGCGGTAATGATTTTTTTTGATAATAACACTAATATAGATATGCGCTATTCCCTATTTTTATTTTGTTTGATTTTCTCCAGTTATATTTCAGCCGAAAGTAATACTTGGATATTAATAGATACAATGAAAAAACAACTGCAGGTAAAGCGCAATCAACAGATTTTAGCGACTTTTAAAGAGATTTCTATTGGTAGGAAAGGAGCGGGGTATAAGCAAAAGCAGGGGGATAATATAACCCCAGTAGGGCGTTATAAGATTTCTACAATTGTTAATTCAGGTAGTCGTTTTAAACGGTTTTTTGGAATTAATTACCCTTTGCCCAGCAATGCAAGATATGCAGTTAATGCTGGACATATTTCTTATGATGATTATTTATCTATTATTAAGGCTCACCAGAAAAATAAAATGCCGCCAGGAGATACGAATATTGGGGGGCGAATTGGTATTCACGGGATGGGTAGAGGAAACCCAAAAATACAAGGTGTGTTTGATTGGACTCATGGCTGTATTGCATTATCAAATTTACAAATTGATGAGTTAGCTAATTGGGTGTATTGAGATATGCCTGTTGAAATAAAATAAAATTGGCATTATGTGTAAAAAAAGATAAAATTCGAGAATCAAACGCTGAAAATCAGGGAAACGGAGCGCAGCGAAGTGATGATTTTTAGTCCGCAGTAGGCGACAGGGAAATTCGCCAATCCGAAGTGAACTGGTCAGTTCGCTCGGGAGGCAAGTAGTTATCCCGACAGCCGTCAAGTCATTTGAGGTAGACTTAACGAAGCAGTGT
>JAJJBE010000023.1 GCA_020996635.1 Bathymodiolus brooksi methanotrophic gill symbiont | reverse complement strand
AACGAGGTTTTTTTAACCACTCTAATAACATCAATCCTTTAGAAGCTAAAGTTTCTCTTATATTTCGACAAAACAAGTATTTTAGTTATTAAATATCAATTACTTGCGCTTAACTTACTGGCATTGCTGATAACCCCATCATTCTTTAGCCGTCCTGCGACCTGCTCAGGGCTCCAATCATCCTCAATGCGGGTATTGATAATACATTTGATTTCATCCGTCAATTTAACCTCTTTAGGCTTGTTTTTATGACGCTCCTGGACAAAACTCTCGGCCTGCTTATTCCTATAGCCTCTTTGACCTGTGTTTCTGTCAAGCTCGCGCGAAATACTGCTTTGGCTTCGGCCTAGGGATTTTGCAATTTTATTCTGAGAAGTCCCCTTTTTTAATTCGATTTCTATATAATATCTTTTTTCAGGACATAGGTGGTTATAGCTCATTTGTAGCCTCTGTAAATTGTTTGGTAGCTGTTTACTTTACACCTACGCTGAAAATCAGGGATGATTTTTAGTCCGCGATAGGCGAAGGGAAATTTACCAATCTGAAGTGAACTGTAAGTTCGCTCAGGAGGTAAAAATTTTATCCCGGAGAGCCGTAGAGCCATTTGAGGTAGGATTAACGAAGCAGC
>JAJJBE010000102.1 GCA_020996635.1 Bathymodiolus brooksi methanotrophic gill symbiont | reverse complement strand
ACAAGCCTGTCGCTGTTGTATAGCTAAATGAAGTGATCAGGTAATCGGTGTATAAGTCAAAAATATCAGGTGTTTTCATAGCCTACTATTTTAATGGAAATATCATTAGGGTGCGTAACATCAGTTATATTATTGTTGGCGTTATTGCTGTCGCATTGTTCATTTTAACACTGGTTACTATTGTTTCGTTTATTCTTTAATGTGGTTTCGCACGCAAAAAAAAACCCAGACGTTATCTGGGTTTTTATTTTTTAAAGCTGTGGACTTTTAGTCGGCAGTTTTAAAGCTGTTTTTAATGCTCATTAACGCTAATTTAGTTCCGCTAAGTAATTCTTTAGGATTGAATGCTTGTTTAAGCATAACAACTTGTCTAAGAACAGCAACGATAAAGAAAGGGACAATGAATGGAAGAATCTCAAATATAATACCAATCAGTGTGCCGCCTGTTCCTGATTGTAATCCTGCTGTATCGCTATTATCTCTAGCGTTAAGACCGCCAGCATTATCATAAGTCGTGCTTACGCCACCATCAAAAATTTCAATAATCATGATATTGAAGTAAATCATCGTTACTTGTATAGCTAAAAAGGTAACAAAACTACCTGCTACCCAAAGTAAAGCGTTGCCAGTTTTTTCTTGAATTGCGGTTCTAAAAATCCATATTGCGATAAAAATTGCAAGTAACCCTCCAATAACCATTTTAATTCCCCTTAAATTTTTTGTTTTTTTGAATATGAGTATGCTGGTATTAAGCGCTGTTTTTATACTTATTGGCGCTATATAGGCAAAATCATTTTTTACTTTAGAGTGTGTGACTTGAAGTCTACCCACTCAAAGGAATCTGTATTATAAACATCAAGGCTTCCTTATGGCAATTTATGATCTAGCTAAATTTATTAATTATGTAAATTTGATTAATAAAACAAGTAGATAAGAGAGGGAGGAGAAATGATTAGTGATATTAAGATAGCTGTTTTTTATTTGCGATTGTTAGTTTTTGGCCTTAAGTAATTCTTGACTTAACAGATTCATCCAGTATCATAATAAGTTCATTAATTGGCATTTGTTGCTAATAGTTAACTATAATAATTATACAAGGTAGGACACTCATGGGTGCAATCTTAGAAGTTACAGAATATTTAAAAGAGCCAGTAGGCATGGCTATTGCAGCAGTAGTAGTTGCTGGTGGATATTTTTTCGTAAAATGGGTTTTTGCTGAATCTGAAGAAGATTAAGTAAAAACTTTAAGTTTTTTACTTGTAAAAAGCTCGTAGCTTTATAGCTAACGGGCTTTTTTTATGCCTGAAAGAAAGTGAGTACATAGTTTCTATTATAAGGTTTAGCTTAAACCTATATCTTTTAGGGTGATTAAATCCCCGCACTTTAGTTTTATTCCATTATAATTTGTAGTATTTTTGAATCATACTACGAGCCTAAAATGTTAAGTTCTTTATCCCATTTATTTGCAAAATATAACCAGCGGAGCGCGCCTGTTTTTATTGTTGGTTTTTTGCGAATTCTGTATGCCATGGTCGCATTGCAAGAAATCTTCTTCCTGCTTTATTTTAACCATTTAATTTTTGACCCCATCCCTTATATAGATGTGGAATTTCCAATGATTCCTTTATTTTTAGTCTTGTGGGCGGGTGTGGCTACTTGCTTGTTAGTTGGCTATAAAAGTCAACAGGCAATCATTGCTAATTATATTTTTTGGATTGTTTTTGTTAATTTCACGCCCATGCAGCGAGATTTTGACGGGGGGTTTGATTTATTTATGATTGGCGTAGGATTATTTATGATTTTTATGCCTTTGGGTCGGGCATTGTCAGTTGATAATCTAATTTATAAATTACAATTTAAGCACCAAAATAAACCTGAAATTTCTAAGGATGTCAGTGTGCTGGTTTTAATTGCGCCAGTATTGATTTGTCTGGGTTTTTTATACTTTGATTCGGCTATTCATAAGCTGTTTGCGGAGCATTGGAGGAATGGTCTGGGTGGCTGGTTACCTTCGTCAATGCCATACTATATTTCTGCACTTGATATGGCTTGGCTGCTAAATATGGAATGGGTGCAAAAAAGTATTGGTTATATTATCCTGATTTTTCAGTTTAGTTTTATCTTCTTATTTTATAGACGCAATTTTCGCCCTTTATTTTTGTTGGTGGGTGCGGTTTTGCATGCGGGTATTACCATTACATTTAATATCTATCCATTTGGCTTGGGTATGCTATCAATGTATGTGCTGATGGTTCCTTTTTCTTGGTGGCAGAATATTGCTAATTGTTTAGTTTATGAAGAGCCAAAATTAACAGTTTATTATGATGGTGACTGTCCTTTGTGTAACCGAACGGTGATCATACTGCATCATTTAGATGTCTTGCAAGCCGTAAGTTTTAAGGATTTACAAACGTACGGTAAGAATGAAAAGGCATTAGCTGTTTATGAACAGCAGAAGTTATTACTTGATTTGTATGCTGTTGATTCGCAATCTAAGGTTTATTCAGGTGTTGATACTTATAGTCAGATTTTGGTGAAAATGAGGTATTTAGCCATTTTTGGTTGGGTATTGCGTACTCCAGGTATTTACCAATTAGCAAAGCTGACTTATAGAAATATTGCTGATAAGCGTGAGCGAATAACTTGTGATGACTCTTGTTTACCAGAGGGTATTAAAAAAGATTACCCTCTGGATTTATATACGAAGATTTTTGAAAATTATGCGGCTAATAAGCCTAGGCATTTTCGTGTAAAGCTGGCTAAAATTTTTGTGATGATTGTTTTGCTGCAATTAAATAGTAGTTTGCATTATGGTATTTTTCATAGGCTGTATGATTTTTCAAAAATAGAATCGCCTCTTGTTAGCCAGTTACGTGGGGTGAGTAATTCTATTCTAATGTTATCCACTACTTTTATGGGGATTACACCACATGCTCTATATTTACATGATCATTTTGAAGGTTATGAGGACTTGATTGCAATTACTTATATAGATAATGAAGGTAAAGAGCAGTGGTTGCCTTTTGTTAATGAGCAGGGGCGAATGTTAGCGCCTAACTGGGGGCGTGTGCATTCAATGTGGGCTAATATAGCAGTGACCCCTAATATTGACTCAGAGCGTTTGAATAAGTTTATTATGAAGGTAACGGCTTTTTGGGGTAGAAAGGTTGGTTTAGATTTAAATGATGCTCGATTTATTATTAAGCATAAGAAGGTTGTTTCGCATGTTGAATGGCAAGATAATTTACGGAAAAGTAATTTGTCAGGTGAGTGGCAAAATATAGGGGCGGCAATCTGGCAAGATAAGCGCGTTCAGATTAATTTTAAAGCCTTGTAATTAAAGGGTCTTATTAAAATAAGCATCGAGTAACTACTAAATAGTATTGCATCAAAACTAAACGCGTGATATAAATTACCCGTGCTTTTGATTAGTACGAAGAAAAAATAATAATAATTAAATCTTTTAGGAGAATCTTATGAAAAAAGTATTATCAATACTAGCTGTATCTGCAATGTTAATTGGTTTAACTGGCTGCATGGATAACCCAGATGGTAGTTCAGGTAAAGTTTCTAGCACTATCTCTTTATAAGTAAGAGTTAAGTAAGAAACTAAAAGCCCAAGTTTATCTTGGGCTTTTTTTTGCCTAAAATTTAATAAGAATTATCTGCTTAGGGACGTGCACGGAATAACATCCCGAAGTTATAACGCAGGATTTTTGTGCTAGGAAGGTTGCTCTTATGAGGCGCATAGTTATTCTACGCAACGAATGAGAGCCGCCTTCCTGGTGCAAAAAGACTAGTTAGAAATCGGGAGATTGTTTCGTGCACGTTCCTTAAGTATTTAATATAATAAGTTGATCTTTTGGTGTAAAGCTTAGTGATTAGGTAATATCAATTTGAGAATCCTCTAAAAACTTTTGGGCATATTTTAAATAAACTTTTTCTTGAATAAAGGCATCGTAAATATCTGGGTCGATATGGTTATCTTCCTTCATTTTTTTAAGTATAAACAATGCTTCAGACAGTTTTTTGGATTCTTTGTAGGGCCTATCGGCGGCAGTAAGCGCTTCAAAAATATCGGCAATTGCCATGGCGCGAGCAGGAATTGACATTTGTTCGCGAGTTAAGTGATTGGGGTAGCCTTTTCCATTCATGCGCTCATGATGAGCGCATGCGTATTCAGGTTCGTTTTGTAAGTGTTTTGGGAAGTTGATTTTATCCAGCATAGAAATAGTAGTGGAAATATGTTGCTGTATAATATCTCTTTCTGGATTAGTCAGTGTTCCACGTGAAATATTCAAATTAAGAATTTCATCTGCAGATAGAAAAGGAAGTTCTTTGCCTGATTTTACCCACGTTCGTTGGGCAATTTCTTTAATACGTTCCTGTGCTTCAGGGCGCATAAATTCACTGCCAGTATTGCTTTTTTTGATGAAATTCAGATCGTCAATTAGTTTTTCTTGAGCTTGGTTACAGTTTTGAGGCTCAATTGTTTTTCCTTGTTGTAGTGCATTGATTTGATCTTTGAGGTGTTTGATTTCTGCATCGCGTTTAAGTGCTTCAAAGCGTGTTTCAACGGTTTCTAAGCGGTCGTAAATGGTTTCTAGTTTAGTTGCTTTATCTACCACGTACTCAGGTGTGGTTAGTTTTCCACAGTCATGTAACCAGCCTGCAACGTTTAGTTGATATCGATCAGCATTAGAGAGTTGAAAGTTTTTTAAATAATCGGATTGAGAGTTGTGGGCTGCTTCGGCAATGAGAGAGGTGAGTTCAGGAACTCTTCGGCAGTGTCCGCCTGTGTAAGGGGACTTATCATCAATTGCGGTAGCAATTAACTGGATAAGAGATTCGAACATTTTTTCAAGTTCTGAAATAAGGCGCTGCTTAGTAAGAACCATCGCGGCTTGGGAGGCAAGTGCTTCGGTAAAGCGCATTGAGATAGAATCAAATTCAATAACTGATGTTACGCAGTGGGTTGAAAAAACTTATGCCCCTCCCTTTCGCTACATAACATCAAGTAGCCCGTATGAAGCTTGCGCAATACGGGGATTTGATGCGCTGTTTATCCCGCATTCCGTACCTCCATACGGGCTACGATAACAACCGCTTACCTTATTTTAGTACCCGTAAATTTTTTCACGCCGTATTAGAGGGTGGATAGCTTAGGGTTAATTGTATGCGTAACATCAGTCAATAATATTTTGTGACTCAGGGTTGATTGCATTAATTAGCTGTAAAATACCAATGGTATCGTTTTCATGGTTTTTTAAAGGAATAGCAAGAAAAGATTTTGAACGATAGTTATTGAGTTCATCAAATTTCTTTGCGCCTGAAAAATCAAATGAGGTGTTGTTGTATGCATCAGGAATATTAACCGCTTTATTGCGGTGGTAGGCGTAGCTCACTACATTTGTGTAGTTTGGGCTGCTATCCTCCAGATAAAGAGGGATATTGGGTAAGTTAATGGAGGTGTTGGATGTGCCGCCTAAGTGAATATTAAGAGAGCTAGAGTGAATAATACTCATCTTAATTTAGTTACTCTCGATAAGGTAAAGCGTTCCGCCATCCGCATTTGTCATAGATTTCGCGCCACGTAGAATCATTTCTAGTAATTCTTTTTGTGGTTTTTCTTTAGATAAGGTGATACTAATTTCAATTAATTTATCGAGTTGTTCGATAATGCGGTGATTAGTCATGATAAAACCTTGTACAATATTTAGAATTATTCGGAGAGTTATAAGCTATTCCTTATGCACTGCACGCAGTACATAAGGAATAGCTTGAGTGTTTATGTTTTGTGTTACGTTGGTATTTTGTTTTATCTCGAAAAGTAATAGATTTGTTAAAATGGTGTGCGTACTTGGCGACATTATTCAACATGGCTTTGGGTTTTAGTGGCTGTTTTTTATGTTTTTTCATGATAAACCTCTGGTTTTAGTGGATATAACTCCTGATAGGAAAATATTTAATTGTTTGATTTTAAGATATGTCGGTGAAATTTTCAAAAGAATTTGATGTTATTGTTGTAGGTGGTGGCCATGCAGGTACAGAAGCCGCTTTAGCTGCTGCTCGTACAGGGGCAAAAACCTTATTACTTACGCAAAGTATAGATACTTTGGGGCAAATGAGTTGTAATCCTGCGATTGGAGGGATAGGTAAAGGGCATTTGGTAAAAGAGGTTGATGCACTGGGTGGGATTATGGCGCAAGCAATAGATCATTCAGGTATTCATTTTCGAATTCTAAATGCGAGTAAAGGTCCTGCAGTAAGGGCTACTCGGGGCCAGGCTGATAGAGCGTTATATAAAGATTTCATACGAAATGTTTTGGAAAATCAAGAAAATTTAATGCTTTTTCAGCAAATGGTTGCAGATTTATTGGTTGAAGATGGTGTTGTTGTCGGTGTTGAGACTCAAATGGGCTTGCAATTTTCCGCAAAAACAGTCGTTTTGACGGTGGGGACTTTTTTAGGTGGACGAATTCATATTGGCTTGGAAAATTATACCGGAGGACGAGCGGGAGACTCCTCGTCCATCGCATTAGCCAATCGTTTGCGAGAATTACCTTTTAAAGTGGCTAGACTTAAGACGGGCACGCCACCCAGAATTGATGGGCGTACTATTGATTTCTCTGTATTAGAAACCCAGCATGGCGATACGCCTGTGCCTGTGTTTTCTTTTATGGGGCATTCAGCTCAGCACCCTCGACAAATCCCATGTTATATAACGAGAACAAATGAGCGTACGCATGAGATTATTCGAGGTGGTTTGGATCGCTCGCCTATGTATGCTGGTGAGATTGAGGGTGTGGGGCCGCGTTATTGCCCTTCAATAGAAGATAAGGTAGTGCGTTTTGCTGATCGTAACTCGCATCAAATATTTATTGAGCCAGAGGGCTTGAACTCAAATGAATATTATCCAAATGGTATATCAACCAGCTTGCCGTATGATGTGCAATATGCGTTTGTTCGCTCAATGCTGGGGTTTGAAAAGGCTGAAATTGTTAGGCCAGGTTATGCGATTGAATATGATTTTTTTGATCCAAGAGATTTAAAAACTTCATTAGAAACAAAGTATATGGCTGGCTTATTTTTTGCTGGACAGATTAATGGTACAACCGGTTATGAAGAGGCTGCGGCACAAGGGTTAATGGCTGGGTTGAATGCGGCAAGACGAGCGCAAGGGAAAGGGTCGTGGTGTCCTGCTAGGAATGAAGCGTATATAGGCGTTATGATTGATGATTTGATTGCGAATGGAACGAAAGAACCGTATAGAATGTTTACTAGTCGTGCTGAGTATCGGCTGATATTGCGTGAAGATAATGCTGATTTACGTTTAACAGAAAAAGGGCGTCAATTGCATTTAGTGGGTGATTCTCGTTGGGATGCTTTCAATAGAAAACGTGATGCTATTGCAAGTTTGCAACAATCTTTAAAGTCACAATGGCTTAGAAAGGGTTCGGAAGAGGCGAAAAAAGCAGCGCAGGTATGGGGGAAATCATTAAGTAAAGAAGTTAATTTGATGAGTTTATTGAAGCGACCTGAGGTGGACATAGGCGCGTTAATGCAATTTTCCGAATGCAATGAAATAAATGATCAAGTTTTGCAGCAAGTAGAAATACAGGCGAAATATTCTGGGTATATAGATAGGCAGCAGCAAGATGTTGATAAGGCTAAGCGGTATGATGGTTTGAGTATTCCAAAGTCACTAGATTACGGGCTGATAAAGGGGCTTTCTAATGAAGTGCGTGAAAAATTAATAAGACAACAGCCGGAAACACTTGGCTTAGCGGCAAGAATTCCAGGTATAACGCCAGCAGCAATTTCTATCTTACTTATATATATGAAAAAGAAAAATGGATAAAAGTCGAAATATTTTAGAAAAAGGTTTGCTTGAGTTGGATATAGCTGCGAGTACAGAGCAAGTTGAGCAGTTATTGGCTTTTGTTGCTTTAATAGAAAAGTGGAATAAAACCTATAATTTAACGGCAATACGCGATAGAGAGGAAATATTACGTCTTCATATTCTAGATAGCTTAGCTTTGATGTCTTTTGTTTCTGGGAAAAAAATTGCAGATATAGGGACTGGGGCTGGACTTCCTGGAATTCCGTTGGCAATTTTTATGTTGCAGCAGAAGTTTGTGTTGGTAGATAGCAATGCTAAAAAAACACGTTTTGTACAACAGGTAATACTAGAATTAAAATTAACTAACGTAGAAGTAGTGCACGGGCGAGTGGAAGAACTGAAGCGATCAAATGAGTTTGATGCGGTTTTGAGTCGTGCGTTTGCCAGTTTAAACGATATAATGGCTTGGGCGGAGTATCTTCTGCAGCCTAACGGGGTATTGATTGCCATGAAAGGGCAAGTGCCAAAAGAGGAGCTTGATAAGCTTCTTTGCCCATATTCTGTTGATATGATAGCTGTTCCTGGAGTGGCTGCTGAAAGGTGCGTGGTGCGGATAAATAAAACATGACGAAAGTAATTGCAATAACAAATCAAAAGGGTGGGGTAGGTAAAACTACAACAAGTGTAAATTTAGCGGCTTCTTTAGCGGCGGCAAAGCGAAAAGTCCTGTTAATTGATATGGATCCTCAAGGTAATGCAGCAATGGGCTGTGGTGTTGATAAGAATGCTGTGCAATATTCAAGCTGTGACTTACTCTTAGAAGATGTTCCAATCAGTGAAATTATTGTTTCTGTTGCTGAGGTAAAGTTTGATGTTATTGTCGGAAATGCAGAATTAACCGTTGCAGAAGTGCAGCTCATGAAAATGGCGCAACGTGAGCGTCGTTTGGCAGATGCTTTGCTGCCAATAAAAGCAGAGTATGATTATGTTTTAATTGACTGCCCGCCTTCATTAAACATGTTAACCTTAAATGCAATGGTTGCTGCTGATAGTGTGCTTGTTCCGATGCAATGCGAGTATTATGCGTTAGAAGGGTTGTCTGCTTTAATGGAAACCTTGCGCAACATTCAAGAATCGGCAAACCCAGGCTTATATTTGGAAGGGATCTTGCGGACTATGTTTGATAATAGAAGTCGGTTAACTAAAGATGTCTCAGCGCAATTACGTGAGTATTTTGGTGATAAAATTTTTAGAACGTGCGTGCCTAGAAATATCAGGTTGGCAGAAGCGCCTAGCCATGGTATGCCAGTATTGCAATATGATAAAAACTCGCGAGGAGCTGTTGCGTATGTTGCACTGGCAGGCGAAATCATTAGAAAAGAAAATAATTAAATTTATGGTAAAAAGAAGAGGATTGGGGAAAGGCTTAGGAGCCTTGATGGGGGATTCTGTAATAAAAGAGCCTGAGAAAAAAGGTGTTGCAGTATTGCCGGTAGAATATTTGAACTCTGGTAAATACCAGCCTAGAAAAGATATAAACCCTGAAAGATTGCAGGAGTTAGCGGAGTCAATTAAAGCACAAGGAATTGTGCAGCCAATTTTGGTGCGCGAGCTGGGTTATAATCGGTATGAAATTATTGCGGGTGAGCGACGTTGGCGTGCTGCGCAATTGGTTGGTATGGCTGATGTACCTGTTATTGTTAAAGAAGTAGATGATCGCGCTGCAATTGCAATAGCCTTAATAGAAAATATCCAGCGTGAAGATTTAAACCCTATGGAAGAGGCGGAAGCCTTAAGAAGATTGATAGGGGAGTTTGAATTGACGCATCAACAAGTGGCGGAGGCGGTTGGTCGGTCACGAGCAGCAGTGACGAATTTATTGCGGCTTAATGATTTGGAGTCAGGTGTTAAACAGATGCTGATTGATGGCCGATTGAATATGGGGCATGCTCGAGCTCTGTTGGCACTTAAGTTGGAAGTACAATTGTTGGTGGCTGAAAAGGTAGCTAAAGGCAGTTTGTCGGTGCGTGAGACAGAAAAAATAGTTAAAGTTTCGTTGAATAATGGCTTGGAAAAACCTGAAAAAATTGAAGCTGAAAAAGTCTATGATAGAGATGCCTTGCGCCTTCAAAGCGCGATGACAGATTTTTTAGGTGCAAAAACACTCATTAAGCATAAGAAAAATGGGCAGGGAAGTGTAGTTATTAATTACAATAACTTAGATGAGCTAGAAGGGATCGTTGCTAAGTTTGATATTAAATCATAATAATTTGTATTGAGAAATGTACCTTGCGTAAATGCGGTGGGGTGGATATAATTCTTTCACTAATTTGTTTAGGATTTTTGTGCGGAAAATAAAAAATATTTCAGTTGTAACTAAGATCATTGCAGGACAAGTGGTGATCGCGGCTTTTTTTGTCATAGTGTTTTTTGTTTATTTTGGTTTTTTAGGCGCAAAATCAGCAATATATGGTGGGCTGGCGGCAGTTATTCCCAATCTATATTTTGCATATAAGATTAAAAAAAGCACTGGAAAAAGTGCTAAAAAAATAGTTGGGTCATTTTATTCAGGCGAATCAGGCAAGTTTCTGATTACTGTATTTATGTTTGCCTTGATTTTTCAAGACCCAAAAATAATTGTGATGGCTGTGTTTCTTACTTATACATTCACACTGACAGTTTTTTGGTTTGCGTTATTGATACGCAAATATTAATTAGTAACAAAGCGAGGAAAGATGGCTACTGAGGCTCATGCGGCGGAAGGCGCAACAGGATATATTGTTCACCATTTAACACCACTAACTGTTGGTGAGGGCTTTTGGTCTTTACATTTGGATACTTTGTTTTTCTCGGCTATTCTAGGCGGTTTGTTTGTCTGGTTCTTTAAGGCTGCGGCAGAAAAGGCAACGATTGGTGTCCCAAGTACATCTCAAGCATTTATTGAGATGATTATTGAATTTGTTGACCAACAAGTAAAAGATACTTTCCATGGAAAAAGTGAGTTAATCGCACCATTAGCGCTAACAATATTTATCTGGGTTTTCTTGTGGAACTTTATGGATTTATTCCCTGTTGATATTATTCCTGGCATTGCTGGGATGATGGGACTGGAATATATGCGAGTTGTTCCTAGTACAGATTTAAATGCAACTTTTGCATTATCAATTTCTGTGTTTATCTTAATTATTTTTTACAGTATTAAAATTAAAGGTGTTGTTGGCTTTGCTAAAGAGCTAACTTGTACACCTTTTGGCCCTTGGATGATGCCTTTTAACTTGCTTTTAAAGCTAGTTGAAGAAATTGCAAAACCTATTTCACTTGCACTTCGGTTATTCGGTAACCTATATGCAGGGGAATTGATTTTCATATTGATTGCATTATTGCCTTGGTATATTCAGCCATTTTTAGGTTTTCCATGGGCTGTCTTTCATATTCTTATTATTACACTTCAAGCGTTTATTTTTATGGTATTAACAGTTGTATACCTAAGTATGGCGCACGAAGATCATTAATTCTTTTTTAACTTTAATATAACAATACTTTTGGAGGTATTATGGAACTTGCAGCGTTGATTGCTGATGTACAAGGTATGACTGCTATTGCAGTGGGTTTAGTTTTAGGTATGGGTGCTTTAGGTACTGCGATAGGCTTCGGTTTATTAGGCGGTAAATTCCTAGAGGGCGCAGCGCGTCAACCAGAAATGGTTCCTATGCTACAAGTTAAAATGTTTGTTGTTGCTGGTCTACTTGATGCGGTAACTATGATCGGTGTTGGTATGGCGTTATTCTTTACATTCGCAAACCCATTCCTATCTGCTGTTGAAGCGGCTGTTGGATAAGACACATTCGTATTTATTTTAACAGCAACATGAGGAAGGCTAGTGAGTATTAATGCTACACTAATCGGTCAAATGATTACATTTACACTTCTGGTATGGTTTACCATGAAGTATATTTGGCCGCCACTAATTGGCGCTATTGAAGAACGTAAATCTAAAATTGCTGAAGGATTGGCAGCGGCTGAAAAAGGCCAGGAAGAGATGGAATTGGCGGCTAAAAATGCTGCTAATGTTCTGAAAGAAGCGAAACAACAATCAGCTGATATTGTAAATCTTGCACAGAAACGTGCGAATGAGATCGTTGAGGAATCAAAAGACACTGCTAAAACAGAGGGTGAAAGATTACTTATTGCGGCTCAAGCGCAAATAGAGCAAGAAATGCAAAATGCGCAAGAAAAAATGCGTAAAGAAGTATCTGCTTTGGCTTTAAAAGCTGCAGGACAGATATTACAGCAAGAGATTGATAAAGCTAAACACAAAAACCTTATCAGCAAAGTATCTGAGCAATTAGGTCAAGCATAATGAGTGAATTAGCAACTTTGGCAAGACCGTATGCGGAAGCTGTCTTTAAAAGAGCAAAAGAAACAGAAACTTCTTCGGAATGGTCTGAAAAACTTGCTTTCTTATCTGCAGTTATGCAGGACGATAGCTTATCTGTAATTGTAAGTAACCCTGAAGTAGATAATGAGAAATTGACGCATTTAATGCAAGATATTTGTCAGGATCAACTAGAGGGAGAATCGCTTAACTTTCTTAAATTATTAATTGAGAATGGCAGGTTAGAATTCGCACCACAAATTGCAGAGTTATTTGAGAATTATAAAGCTGAAGACGAAGGCTATATCGATGTTGATGTTATCACTGCTTATGCTTTAACAAAAGCAGAAGAGCAAACCTTTGCAACATCACTAAAAGAAAGACTAAATAAAAATGTAAATATCAATACTACGGTAGATACTTCATTAATAGGTGGTTTTATAGTGAAAGCGGGTGATAGCGTAATTGACGGATCAATTAATGGTCAACTTCAACAATTAGCTAAAAGGATCTAACAGTTTAGACTGAGAGAAAATATGCAACTAAATCCATCTGAAATAAGTGATCTGATTAAGAAACGGATCGAAAATTTTGACGTAAATGTCGAAGCGCATACGGAAGGTACCGTTGTTAGTGTAACTGACGGTATTGTAAAAGTTCATGGCTTGTCAGAAGCTATGCAAGGGGAAATGCTAGAATTCCCTGGTGACTCTTACGGTATGGCTTTAAACTTAGAAAGAGATTCTGTCGGTGTGGTTATGTTAGGTGCTTACCAACATATCACTGAAGGCGATACAGTTAAATGTACGGGCAAAATTTTAGAAGTACCTGTTGGTGAGGCTTTACTAGGGCGAGTTGTTGATGCTTTAGGAAACCAAATTGACGCTAAAGGTGAAATTAATACAACAGAAACTTCACCTGTAGAAAAAATTGCACCTGGTGTAATTGCAAGACAATCAGTTGATGAGCCTATTCAATTAGGACTTAAATCAATTGATGCAATGGTTCCAGTAGGACGTGGCCAGCGTGAGTTAATCATTGGTGACCGTCAAACAGGTAAAACTGCGATTGCAATTGATGCCATTATCAATCAAAAAGATACGGGTGTTAAATGTATCTATGTAGCAATTGGACAAAAAAGGTCTTCTATTGCTAACGTAGTACGCAAACTAGAAGAACATGGCGCTATGGCACATACAATTATTGTATCTGCAACAGCATCAGAAGCAGCAGCATTACAGTTCATTGCTCCGTATACGGGTTGTGCAATGGGTGAGTACTTTAGAGATAAAGGCGAAGATGCGTTAATTATTTATGATGATTTGACTAAACAAGCTTGGGCTTACCGTCAAATGTCATTATTATTACGTCGTCCACCAGGTCGTGAAGCTTACCCTGGAGATGTTTTTTATATTCACTCTCGTTTACTAGAGAGAGCATCTCGTATTAATGCTGATGAAGTTGAAAAGTTAACTGGCGGAAAAGTAAAAGGCAAAACAGGCTCTTTAACTGCTTTACCAATTATTGAAACGGAAGGTGGCGATGTATCTGCATTCGTACCAACTAACGTAATTTCTATTACAGATGGGCAAATTTTCTTAGAGTCTGATTTATTCAACTCTGGTATTCGTCCTGCGGTAAATGCTGGTTTATCTGTATCACGAGTAGGTGGTGCTGCACAAACTAAAATCATTAAGAAATTGGGTGGCAGTATTCGTCTTGATTTAGCTCAGTACCGTGAATTGGCAGCTTTTGCTCAATTTGCTTCTGACTTAGATGATGCGACTCGCAAGCAAATTGAACGTGGACAACGTGTTACAGAACTGATGAAGCAGAATCAATATTCTCCTATGTCAGTAGCTGAAATGGGTGTTTCATTACATGCTGCAAATGAAGGCTTTCTTGATGATTTAGAAGTTAATAAAGTGCTGGATTTTGAACAGGCTTTACTTGCATATATGAAGTCTGAGCATGCTGATTTATTAGCTACAATCAACGATACTGGCGATTATAGCAAAGAAATTAAGCAAGGCATTCAGTCTGCAATTGAAACTTTCATTAAAACAAGTAGCTGGTAAAAGGGGCTTCTAATGGCTGTTGGTAAAGAAATACGCACAAAAATTGCGAGTATTAAAAATACTCAGAAAATTACTCGAGCTATGGAAATGGTAGCTGCGAGTAAAATGCGTAAAACAAAAGACAGAATGAATGCTACGCGTCCCTACTCAAAAAAGATTAGCCAGATCATTAAACATCTGGCCCATGCAAATCCTGAGTATAAACATCCCTTTCTTGTTGAAAGTGAAGTAAAGCGAGTCGGTATTATTGTCATTAGCTCTGATAGAGGTTTATGTGGAGGACTGAATTCAAACTTATTCAGAAAAACACTAAAGCAACTGACTGAGTGGGATAACAATGATATCGAAATAGATGTTTGTACTGTTGGCGGTAAAGGTGCAAGCTTTTTTGAAAGTTTAAAAATAAACAAAGTAGGGCAGATTTCTAAATTAGGCGATACGCCACATCTTGATGATGTTGTCGGTGTTATTAAAATCATGCTAGATGCATATCATGCTGGTACGATTGATGAGTTACATGTGATGTACAACCAGTTTGTAAACACGATGACTCAGACACCTACAATAGACAAATTAATTCCTGTTATAGCTAAAGGACTTGAGGACGAAGAACTAAAGGGGTATTGGGATTATTTATATGAACCTGATGCAAAAGAAGTTCTTGAAAATCTGCTGACTCGCTATATAGAATCAATTGTTTATCAAGGTGTAGTAGAAAATAATGCCTGTGAGCAATCAGCTAGAATGGTCGCAATGAAAAGTGCTTCAGATAATGCTGGGAACCTTATTGATGAATTGCAACTTGTTTATAATAAAGCAAGACAAGCAGCCATTACACAGGAAATTTCAGAGATTGTTGCCGGTGCGGCAGCTGTTTAAAGCTTGCATGTTAAGAATTTAAGAGGACTACACAATGAGTTCGGGTAAAATCGTTCAGATTATTGGTGCGGTTGTGGATGTGGAATTTCCACGTGAAGCACTACCAAAAGTATATGATGCGCTTAATGTTGAAAGTGTTGGGCTTACACTAGAAGTTCAACAGCAATTAGGTGATGGCATAGTACGTACTATTGCTATGGGTACAACTGATGGCGTTCGTCGTGGCTTAGAAGTAAGCAACAGTGGCGAAGCAATTAAAGTACCTGTTGGGCAAAAAACATTAGGACGTATTATGGACGTTCTAGGAGAACCAATTGACGATAAAGGTCTAATTGGGGAAGATGAAAAATGGGTTATTCACCGTGATGCACCTGCTTATAGCGAGCAAGCACCGGCAGACGAACTTTTAGAAACAGGTATTAAAGTTATTGACTTAATATGCCCGTTTGCTAAAGGTGGTAAAGTTGGCTTGTTTGGTGGAGCAGGGGTTGGTAAAACAGTAAACATGATGGAGCTTATTCGTAATATTGCGATTGAGCACAGTGGTTTCTCTGTATTTGCTGGGGTTGGTGAGCGTACTCGTGAGGGTAACGATTTCTACCATGAAATGACAGACTCAAACGTTATCGATAAGGTATCGTTAGTTTATGGTCAAATGAATGAGCCACCAGGAAACAGACTACGTGTTGCCTTAACGGGTTTAACAATGGCTGAATTCTTCCGTGAAGAAGGCCGTGATGTATTATTCTTCGTTGATAATATCTACCGTTACACATTAGCAGGAACAGAAGTATCTGCGTTATTAGGTCGTATGCCATCAGCAGTAGGTTACCAGCCTACACTTGCTGAAGAAATGGGTGTATTACAAGAGCGTATTACTTCAACTAAAACAGGTTCAATTACTTCAATCCAAGCGGTATACGTACCGGCGGATGATTTAACAGATCCATCACCTGCAACTACGTTTGCGCATTTGGATGCGACCGTTGTATTATCTCGTCAAATTGCTGAGCTAGGTATTTATCCTGCGATTGATCCATTGGATTCAAGTAGTCGTCAATTAGATCCTTTGGTTATTGGTCAAGAGCACTATGATGTTGCTCGTGGCGTACAAGGTATCTTGCAACGTTATAAAGAGTTACGTGATATTATTGCGATTCTTGGTATGGATGAGTTATCTGAAGAAGATAAGCTATCTGTTACTAGAGCACGTAAAGTTCAGCGTTTCTTATCTCAACCTTTCTTTGTTGCTGAGGTATTTACAGGAGCACCAGGTAAATATGTATCATTAAAAGATACTATTATCGGATTTAAAGGCATTATTGCTGGTGAATATGATGACCTTCCTGAGCAAGCTTTCTATATGGTTGGAACTATTGATGAAGCGGTTGAAAAAGCAAAAGGAATGTAAGTTTTTAACTTATAGGTAATATTATGACTACGACAGTACAGGTAGACATTGTCAGTGCTGAGCAAGAAATATTTTCTGGATTAGTAGAAATGATTTTTGCTCCCGCTGAACTTGGTGAGCTAGGTATTACACCAGGTCATGCGCCCTTGATATCTCGATTAAACCCAGGTGAAGTTCGCGTTAAAGTCAGCGAAACTGAAACTCAGGCTTATTTTGTTTCTGGTGGTTTATTAGAAGTGCAGCCACATTTAGTGACTGTACTCGCTGATACAGCGATCAGAGCACATGATATTGATGAAGCTGCTGCTTTACAAGCTAAAGCAGATGCTGAAGATGCGATGAATAACAAGTCTGATAAACTTGATTATGCAACTGCGCAAGCGCAATTAGCGCAAGCTATGATGCAATTAAGAACATTAGATAGACTTAGAAAACGTGGATCTTAAAGTTTAGTTTAAGTGATGCAGTGTAAAAAAAGCTCGGTAACTTAGTTATCGGGCTTTTTTTTATGTAATATAAATAGAAGGACAAAGGTGACGACAATCAAAACTCTTATTCTTGCCGCTGGGCAAGGAACACGAATGCGCTCAGCATTACCAAAAGTATTACATAAAATTGCAAATCGTAGTTTATTAGAGCATGTTTATAAGACAAGTAAGCAAATAGATAATAACGAAGTTAGTGTTATTTATGGGCATGGAGGGGAGCTTGTTAAAGATAGTTTATCGATGCTTGATGTTAACTGGGTGCATCAAAAAGAACAACTAGGCACTGGACATGCCGTACAGCAAGCAGAGTCTATAATTAATGATGCTGATACCGTTTTGATCTTGTATGGAGATGTACCTTTATTAGAGTCTGCAACAATTGAAGGATTATTACATAAAGTCACCGATGAAAGTTTGGCGCTTTTAACAGTTCAACTTGATGATCCGACAGGCTATGGGCGAATAGTACGAGATAAGGATAAGCAAGTCGTTAAAATTGTTGAACAAAAAGATGCCAATGAAATAGATAAACTTATAAATGAAGTTAATACGGGAATTCTAGCGGTAAAAGGTAAAAATTTAAAGAAATGGATTTCTCAGTTAAATAGTAATAATGCACAGCAAGAATTTTATTTGACAGATATTATTGAAATGGCTGTTAAATCCGGAGTTATAGTTAATACACACCAGCCAGAAAGTGAAGATGAAGTACTTGGGGTCAATAACCGCAAACAGTTAAGTTATTTGGAAAGAGTCTACCAAGCAAAACAGGCGGATATATTAATGGAAGCAGGTGTTACCTTATTTGATCCGGCTCGAATTGATTGTAGAGGTGAATTTGCATCACTAGGACAAGATATATCAGTTGATATTAATGTTATTTTTGAAGGGTGTAACCAGATAGGTAATAACGTAACGATAGGCGCAAATACAATTATCAATAATTCTATTATTGCTGATAATGTACAAATCTTAGCTAACAGTATTATTGATAATGCAATTGTAGGAGAGGGCTGTCGGATTGGCCCTTTTGCGCGCTTACGCCAACAAGCAGAATTAGCTAACCATGTGCATATAGGAAACTTTGTTGAAATTAAAAAATCAACCATAGCGCAAGGTAGTAAAGTAAATCACTTAAGTTATATTGGTGATGCAACGATAGGTCGTGGTGTTAATATAGGGGCGGGAACAATTACTTGTAATTATGACGGTGTTAATAAATTCAGAACTACTATTGAAGATGGTGTGTTTATTGGCTCAGATACACAATTAATAGCGCCTGTCACAGTCGCTAAAAATGCAACAATTGGAGCCGGTTCGACAATAACAAAGGACACCCCTGAAGGCGGTTTGACTCTATCAAGAGCAAAACAAATCAGCTTAAAAAACTGGCAAAAACCAGTAAAGAAATAGAAAAAACTACCCGATTACAGAGTCAATATCTGTAGCCGGGTGGGAAGTGATATTATTTTACAATGGTAAAAACAACTCGTCGATTGATTTGGCGACCTTGATCTGTTTTATTGCTCGTTATTGGTGTGGATTCACCCATGCCAATAGAGCTTAGCCGAGAGGCCCCGATACCATTTTTAATTAAGTAACTTTTCACAGATGCAGCCCTACGGTCTGATAATAAAAGGTTGTAGTTATCAGAGCCTCTGTTATCAGTATGTCCTTCAATTTGTATATTAAGGTAAGGGTTATCTTTTAGAATTTGCACAGAGACATCGAGTAAATTCTCAGACTCTTTTCTTATGCTTGCTTTGTTGTAATCAAACTCTAAACCATTAATGGTCCAGCACCCGTATTGATTTACAGAAGCGCCTTTAGGTGTGCCAGGGCAAAGGTCATTGTTATCAAAAATACTATCTTTATCAGTATCACGAAGTGCTAAGGGTACTTTTTCTAAAGCAGATTTTTCATACAGCATATCTTCTACAAAATGCCCAATAGTTTCGCTACTTGCAACTTCGGTATAACTAACGCTTTCTCCACATTTTGAAAGTTCAGAAAGCTCTTTTAAAAATTCCTGCCCTGCTTTTTCATCTTCGTTGCCAATCCAAACTAAATAAATACAAAGACGGTTAGCAAATTTCTCTTTTAAAGCCTCTACAGCATTTTTAGCTCGAAATGACATGTTGTCACCGTCACTAATAATTAAGAGAGCAATATTGCCTTTTGCTTTATCTAAATCAGTTGATGTATCGTTAATAGCTGTTGTTAACGGAGCGCCTAATAGTGAGCGTCCACTAGCGCAAGTTGCTTTATCAATACTGTGCTGGAAGGTATACCTTTCATGAGGAATAATATCTTGCAAAAGCTCTCCGTACATATCATTGACACACTCACCATAACCAAAGCTGCGTAGTCCTGAGTGAAGTGTAATACCTTCAGGAATAGTTTTATTAATTTGGTTTAGTACTTGTTTTTGGAGTGTAAATTTAGACTCAAAAACATTGGCTTTATCATATATATGGTTTATTGATGAAAAAGTATCAACTAAAGCAAATAGAGTTTGAGTTTTTTGAGTGTATTTTATACCCGCGCTATTTTTACCAATTAGCTCTGGGGTAAAGGGGGGGTATGAAGTTGCATGCTTGGTTGCGCAAGCAGATGAAAGCAAAGAACAGATAGCTATTGTTGATAAAAATAGTGTTCTATTAATTATGTTAAGACTTTTTAAAGTACTCAGATTGTTTATATTAATATTGAATTGCATTATATCCTCCATTATTTTTAGTAACTGATGTTACGCACCCTAATGATATTGCCATTAAAATAGTAGGCTATGAAAACACCTGATATTTTTGACTTATACACCGATTACCTGATCACTTCATTTAGCTATACAACAGCGACAGGCTTGTCAGGCTTAGTTGATAATGCGATCAGTCATGACCCAGTCACTCGGTTTCTTTCTCAACAAGATTTCACCTCTAAAGAGCTTGGGAAGGTGATCAAACAAACAGTGAGAGAAATTGAAACGGGTGAGGGTGTTTTAATTTTTGATGACACCCTCCAAGAAAAGCCACATAGCAAGGAGAACGACCTCATTTGTTGGCATTATGATCATTGTGTTAATCGTTCAG
>JAJJBE010000076.1 GCA_020996635.1 Bathymodiolus brooksi methanotrophic gill symbiont | reverse complement strand
AAACGAGGTTTTTTTAACCACTCTAATAACATCAATCCTTTAGAAGCTAAAGTTTCTCTTATATTTCGACAAAACAAGTATTTTAGTTATTAAATATCAATTACTTGCGCTTAACTTACTGGCATTTGGCTCCACCCTATATGTTGGGTGTTGAAGTAGGAGACTGGGTGAAATCTCAGTAGTTATACCATTTCAACTTCTTGCTTAAAAATATATTCAGTTTTTAAGCAATGGTCTAACCACTTTTCTAAAAAGTAATTTAAACGCCATTTATAATCCATGACTTCTTTCACTTTCCCCAAGTCTTTAATCGCATTAGCGACTTCTATACGTTTGTAATCACGCAAAACTTCAGCAGTACGAACATCAAAATACAGACGTATTTTAACAGCAGGCTCTAAAACCATACCAAACTCGTTATCAAAAAAATGACTCAATTCTATCGTTTTGGTATAGGGTGATTGCTCTAAAATCTTGACATGTAATACTGGCTTTTCATTGGAAAAGCCTTGTGCAGTATTATTTATTGTTTTGATGTCATGAATTAAATATAAAATCTTTTGATAATGTTGTTCACAAACAGTTTGTAAACAAAATGATTTATTTAAAGGGGTAACTTTTGCCATAAATATACTAGCCTTTAAGACTCCTTAATACCTTTAATTTCAGCAGCGACTTCAAATTCACCGGGTTTAATTTCTTTAGTACGAATCACCTCTACATACGCAACCATAGGAGGAGTTAAGCTATTTGCAGGTATGACTTTAACTTCTAAGGCAATTCCAGCATCAATAAACTGGGAAGCGGTAAATAATATACCAGAGCCACTAATGTTGATTGATTTACCCATAAAACTATTATTAGAATCTGGGAATTTATAACTCACATCACATGCAGTGTCCATGCGAATAAAATCTCGTGACTCACCTCTATCTAACATCTTTTTCTCCTCAAAAATCAGCTAATTTTATAACCGTTCTGCTTATACCAACCCTAATATATTGACACTTTAACTATGAAAACGTCATTCCTTCATGCTTTTAGAGGGAATCTATCTATGCACCTAGACTCCCGATTAAAGACTTCAGGAGAGACGAGGATTACAATCATTATTTAATGGGATTGGTATTACTTCGTTTCTTAAGCTATAAGAATAACGTAAAATATAATTTTAAGACAATTAATTTCTTTATAAACATGACTCAAACGACGGTATTAACAGGAATCACCACGACAGGTACGCCTCATTTAGGTAATTATGTTGGAGCAATTCGCCCTGCTATTGAAGCAAGTAAACAAACCAATGTCAGCCCATTTTATTTTTTAGCTGACTACCACGCACTAATAAAATGTAATGACCCTGAAAAAGTTCATCAATCCAGCTTAGAAATTGCTGCAACATGGTTGGCACTTGGTTTAGATACCGATAATGCTACTTTTTATCGTCAATCAGATGTACCAGAAATCATGGAACTTAGCTGGATGCTAACTTGTGTCACTGCAAAGGGCCTAATGAACCGTTCACATGCTTATAAAGCGATGGTTGCAGAAAACAATGCCGCAACTAATAATGATGCTGCTGATAAAGGCATTACTATGGGCTTATTTAGCTACCCTATTCTTATGGCGGCAGATATGCTTATCTTTAATGCGAATAAAGTACCTGTCGGCAAAGACCAAATTCAACATATAGAAATGGCTAGGGATATTGCTTCACGCTTTAATCATATTTACGGTGAACATTTTACTTTGCCTGAAGCTATTATTGATGATAAAGCCTCTATTTTATCGGGCTTAGATGGCCGTAAAATGAGTAAAAGTTATAATAATACCATTCCTTTATTTTCTCCTGAAAAAAAGCTTAAAAAATTAATTAATAAAATTAAAACAAATTCTTTAGAGCCGGGCGAAGCAAAAGACACTGAGGGCTGTACTTTATTTAGTACTTATAAAGCCTTTGCATCAGAAGCTGAAGTAGCTGAAATTAGTCAGCAATATGCAGCTGGTATTGCTTGGGGAGAAATGAAAAAAGTTTTATTTGAAAAAATTAATACTGAAATTAGCCCTGCTAGAGAGCGCTATGAAGCTTTATTAAATGACCCTGAATTTATTGAACAGAAATTACAAGAAGGCGCTGAAAAAGCGCGAGCAATTTCAAAACCTTTTTTAGTTGAATTACGCCAAGCAATTGGAATTAAAAAATTTAGTTAATCGCTCTATCTTTAAAGCGTAAATTTAAATTTTAATTTACGCTTTAAAAATCACTAAATACTGTTCGGCAGACATTATCTTTATCACACACTTTTCTTTTAATAATCACGCTCTGCTTTTTTTTAACTTTAAGCTCTTTTTTAACCGTTTCAAGCACCGCACTTGTTGTGCGATGACCATTAGTGACTAGTGTTAAATGGGAGCCATTAAGTGTCATATTAAAGTATTTTAAGGTGTTCATACCAATTAATACTTCTTGCAAATAAGGATTAATTTGAGCACTCAACTTATTAATTTGTACACCTTGAATATTAAAAGTCTCTATTTGTGTTTGATAAGCGAATACTTTTCCACCTGCTGTGTTAGTTTCTACTTTTTTACCTAACTGATGTTACGCAGTAGCCGACTTTAATTGTTGCAATTCATCAAAAGCTTGTCGAATAGCATTAATATAAAGTTTCGATTTTAAAGCGAACTTGTTCAGCCCTTGCTGGGCACTGAGAATCTCTAATCGAGCAGTCG
>JAJJBE010000172.1 GCA_020996635.1 Bathymodiolus brooksi methanotrophic gill symbiont | reverse complement strand
GTCAATCTAAGGACTTGTTTTTTCAATCGTTTTATTTCATTTTCATTCGACTCGTTGCTAGCCACGTTAGTATTACCCTTGGGTTTTGAAGCGTTATGAACCCAAGTATAAAGAGTGTTGGAATTAACGCCCAAATTTTTAGCGATTTGAGGGATAGATTCATCAGAATCTCAGGCTAATTTAATAGCAGATTCTTTAAATTCGAGCGTGTAAGTATTTAGCTTTTTCTTAGTCATTTTGGGTACTCTATATTGAGGGGGTAAATCTTAGTTTTTGTGTCCTAAATAGTGTATCCACATCAGCTCCTATTGTTAAATTTGTTAATAAAATATTATTAGATGCCATCAAAAAAGGTGCTTCAGATATTCATTTAGAACCTTTTGAAAAGATATTTCGTATCCGCTTTCGAACTGACGGCATGCTTCATAAAGTTGCTAGCCCACCTGCAAACATAGCTAATCGAATTATTTCGCGCATTAAAGTTATGTCCAAAATGGATATTGCTGAACGACGAGTTCCACAAGATGGCCGAATTAAAATGAAGCTTTCTCGAACGCGAGCAATTGATTTTCGAGTCAGTACTTGCCCAACCTTATTTGGCGAAAAAGTTGTATTACGTATTTTAGACCCGACTAGCGCACAATTAGGCATCGAAAAACTAGGCTTTGAACCAGAACAACAAGAATTCTTTCTTAATGCAATCAATAAACCCTATGGGATGGTTTTAGTCACAGGCCCAACTGGAAGTGGTAAAACAGTCTCCCTTTATACGGGGTTAAATATACTTAATACTATTGAACGTAATATTTCTACTGCTGAAGACCCCGTTGAGATTACGGTTGAGGGAATCAACCAAGTCAACATGAATCCCAAAGCGGGTTTAACTTTTGCAACGTCCTTACGCGCTTTTTTACGGCAAGATCCTGACATTATCATGGTCGGAGAGATTCGAGATTTAGAAACCGCTGAAATTGCTGTCAAAGCTGCACAAACAGGGCATATGGTTTTATCTACTCTGCATACCAATGATGCACCACAGACCTTAAACCGTTTACTACAAATGAGAATCCCTGCCTTTAATATTGTCTCTTCTGTTTTATTAATTATGGCACAGCGACTTGCGAGACGTTTATGTGAACGCTGCAAAGAAGACTCCAAGTTCCCTGAAGCCACATTAATCGAAGCCGGATTTACTGCTGATGATATTGGCACTTTTACTGCCTATAAAGCTGTCGGCTGTGATCACTGTAATGATGGTTATAAAGGCCGTGTTGGTATCTATCAAGTCATGCCTATTAGTGATGCAATGCGTAGTAAAATTTTAAATAACTGTAATGCAATGGAACTTGCTGACCAAGCAGCATCTGAAAATATCAATGATTTAAGGCGCTCAGGTTTACTAAAAATAATGCAAGGCATCACCTCTATTGAAGAAGTTGATCGTGTAACACGAGGATAATCATGGCTGAAAACTTAGGTAATACCCAAATAGACTTTGTTTGGAAAGGTAAAGATAAACACGGAAAAGTTCTTACTGGCGAACTTTCCACATTAAATGAAGCGGCTGCTAAATCCGAATTACGTCGACGCGGCATTCGGATCATTAGTGTTAAGAAAAAGCCCAAAGCCCTTTTCACCAAAGCCACAAAACCCATTACAACCAAAGATATTGCTATCTTTGCTAGGCAATTAGCCACCATGCTGCAAGCTGGAGTCCCTTTAGTACAGTCATTTGATATTGTCGGTAAGGGGCATGAAAACCCATCCATGGCAGAACTTTTGCTTACTGTTAAAAATGACATTGAAGGCGGAGATACTTTAGCGCAAGCTTTAGGCAAACACCCCATTTATTTTGATGAACTTTTTTGTAATCTTGTTGATGCCGGTGAGCAAGCTGGAGTACTGGAAGGCCTGCTAGATAAAATTGCGACTTATAAAGAAAAATCTGAGTCCATTAAAGCTAAAGTCAAAAAAGCACTCACCTACCCCATCGCTGTTATTGTTGTTGCTTTTGTTGTAACTGCTATTTTGCTAATCTTTGTTGTGCCAGTGTTTAAAGATTTATTCGATAGTTTTGGGGCTGAGTTACCCAGTTTTACTTTATGGGTTATGGGGCTTTCTGACTGGATGGTCGCTTATTGGTACTATATAGTCGGTGGCGTTATGACTACTGTCTATACCTTTGGTTACTTTAAAAAACGCTCTAAAGAGTTCAATTATTTTTTAGACCGACTCATGCTTAAAATACCCATCGTTGGTCTGATTCTACACAAATCTGCTATTGCTCGATTTGCACGTACCTTATCCACTATGTCGGCTGCAGGGGTTCCTTTAGTTGAAGCTTTAGAATCAGTTGCGGGAGCAACCGGTAATATTGTCTATTACAATGCAGTCATGCAAATGCGTGAAAAAATTGCCACTGGGCAACGCTTACAATATGCCATGATACAAACTCAACTTTTTCCTCACATGGTGGTACAAATGCTCGCTATCGGCGAAGAGTCAGGTTCTATCGATAAAATGTTAGATAAGGTTGCTGATTTTTATGAAGAAGAAGTGGACAATTTAGTTGATAACCTCAGTAGTTTAATGGAACCTTTCATTATGTGTATTCTTGGGGTGCTTGTCGGTGGCTTAATTGTTGCGATGTACTTACCTATTTTCAAATTAGGTGCAGCTGTCGGTTGATACAGAGTGTTGACAACTATCCAGTTGTTATGTATTGTTGACAACATGAAATATAAATTAACTGCCCCTAGCTACTCAATGACAAAATTACTAATATTTAGTTCTGCCCAAAAGTTAAACTTATTTTCATACCCTATATACCTCAACAAATAGAATTGTTGAGGTATTAGAGCATAATTAACCAAGATCTATTATCACTATAAATACTATAACTTTGAAGGTGATATTAAATGCTATCTCGTGACGGAACAATCCCTAGTGAAGTTACCGTAGAGGTTGTACCGCAACTCTTTTTTACCGAAGTTGGGGCTTACGATCAAAATAACAAAAATATAAATCATGCTTATTTTTCTGTTTCAGATGCTGACAGTTTAAAAGAAATAAACGCGGACCTCTCCTTTATAAATAAACCAACCCATTTCCGTAATATCACAAAATATCATCAACGTGGTATTAATGAAGCTATCCATTTTCCATTAATTATATCTAAAAATACTGGGCTTCCATTTTTAGTCGCTTGTGATTTTTTATACCATCGCTACGAACAAAAAGCCTATAGTAAAGAAATTCCCACTACATCAACAATCAAAACTCATGCTAATCAATTAGCACATATGTTAAATTTTTTTTATAATTGTCGAGATGACTTTAACTACTTAAATTTCAAATTTCCAGTTGAGCGTCAGCGTCCAGCTTATAAGTATTGGCAGTTCTTAAGAAAGGAGATTATTGATGGGAATATGAGTTCAGATAACGCGAGATTACACCAATCAATATCAACATATTTCTTTCGATATTCACAAGAAATCGGCTGAATTGACTCAAAAGCAGAACTATGGCGTGAAGAAACTATTAACATACAATTTAATAGTGCAACCCAAGGTAGATCTAACAAACAAATATCTAGACCGACACAAGCTATTAAAAGAAATCGAGCCAAATCTACTTCATTAGATGCTAATAGTATTTTAGATGGTGAACCCCTAAGACCTCTAAATGATTCAGATCAAAAAATATTGGTTACAGCATTAAAAAATGTAGCAGTACCCTGGCTAAAATATTTAACAATAACATGCTTATTAACCGGTGGACGACTTGGAAGCATTGGAACATTACGAGAAAGACACATAGAAAGCCTTAAGAAATAAATATCAGAAGGTGTCAAGACTCCTTTTTTAAATGCTGGCTACATAAAGACGGGGATTCAAACAAAAAATGATAAAGCGCTCAGAATTTATTTTCCACATATCGCCATAAAATACCTTGATACATATTTATCCTCTGAAGTTAGAAAAAAAGATGTAAAAAAAGCGGAAAAGAATGGCCTTATTTTTAAAGATAAAGGTAACCAGCATGTCTTTATAAATCACTCAGGCAAACATGTATACTGGTCAAAATTTGATATTATCTTAATTCAAGATTGGATTCCCCCCAAATCTGACCCCAGCAGCTCTACATCACATTTTATTAGTCAAATACTAAAACCTGAAATGCACTCATTAGGTTACAAAGGACGCTTCAGATTTCACTTCACAAGAGCAACATTTGGGATGAATTTCCTAAGAAATAATTACCGCTCCGAAATGTCAAATACTGAAATAAACAACCTCATCGAAACACTAAAGGAATTAATGGGGCATTCAGATATAAAAACAACTCCGTCTTATTTAAATCACTATAACAGTAACCTAAGTGACTCTCCTATTTCATTGGCTAATGCTGAATTCACTAAAGAACTACTACATGGATTCTAAATGTATAACAAAATAACTTGGGAACAAGGTGTTCCTTGTGAGCTTCCAGAAATTTTTAACCCTTTTCAAATTCAGGTCTGGGGTGGGAAAGACTTTTTATCTCTGGGGCAATTAAATGAACCAAAATCATACAAAAATGATGATTCTAAACTTGCTATTGAATGGATTGCTCGTGAATTATTAATTTTTATATTATAGGCGCGCCATTCCTACTTCATGAAACATTGGGATGTCCTATCGCCAATCTTCATTCAGCACGGAGCGATTTATGGGAGCCCCAGTTCGTCCTGCGTCCAACTCAACTACGCAAAAAACACTGCTTCGTTAAGTCTACCTCAAATGACTTGACGGCTGTCGGGATAACTACTTGCCTCCCGAGCGAACTGACCAGTTCACTTCGGATTGGCGAATTTCCCTGTCGCCTACTGCGGACTAAAAATCATCACTTCGCTGCGCTCCGTTTCCCTGATTTTCAGCGTTAGAAAATAATCAAGACTTATCCGAATCCAGAATAAGAAACTACATTGTCGCTGGTAACTGGATAATAAAAATACTAATAAAACATGAGCTAGATTGCGATGCTATAGATGGCTACGAATTTCTAACAAATATTTTTCAAGAATCCGCAGCAAAAATACGAAGTGCTACCCTCAATCGTTCCAGCTCTACTAATTCTAAAAAAGGAAATCGAACAGAAATCAATCATATTCAAAATGTTAACCTTTTTTTATCCTACCTTTACCCAAATGACAGTCAAGTAATATCTGATCACCTAGATCGTGGTAAAAAAATTGACTCTATTATAGATCCTCCATCAGAATTTTGTGTTATTGAATCTATACGTTACATTGCTAAACACATTGATATTGAAGAACTAAAAATACAAAAAAACTCGATGTCCTAATAAATAAATCATCAATAAATGAAAGTGACATTACTTTTTTTTCAAGGCAAGCACAGACTATAGAAACTTTTTCTTATACTTATTTATTTCCGTAACTGGAATAAACGCAACTAATGCAATGTTAATAACATTAAATGATTTAGATATTAAAAATAGAAAAAAAACATCAGGAAAATTTATATCTATCTATAAAAAACGCGCAAACAAGATTGTGTTTTTTGAAATACCCAAAGATATTCTAACTAAAATTATCAACCCTTTTGTAACCATATTTAATACATACAACTTCTTATGTGATGAATTTGATATAAATTTAAATTTCGATTTTATTGGCCGACAAATATATAGAAAAAGCGATGAATACAAGCATATCTCCCAGTATTATAATTTTCGATCTTGGACAAAAAAGATTAAACCAAGTGTACTGAACCACCTTAAAACTCGAGCTAAAGAAGAAAACATTCAAGACCAGCTCCTTAGGTTTCCTACTCCTCGTGATTTGCGTAACTACAAAGCTACAAAACTTGAAGAAAAAGTCGGGCATAACCTTGCTGCAATTATTATGCAGCACTCAACTCGCACTGCATTCAAACACTATTACCGAAGACAAGAAAGTGAAGCCATTGAAAACATGGGTGAGTTCTACGCTAATTTTGAAAACATAATTGTCAATATAGGGGAAAAGGTAAAAGAGCGATTATCAAGTACTCCAGCCGGCAAATGTAATGCAACAGAAGAGCAAAAGGCAGTGATTCAACTAAATACTACAAAAAATGCTTACGTAATCGGTGATTGCACAACACCTACAGGATGTTTATTTTGTTCTTTTTTTGTTGCTCATGCTGATGAAGAAGGTATTTTTAAATTAATTTCAATGCGAGAGTATATTCACCTAAAAAATGAAGTAGTTTCTTACCACAATGAAATAGAAAATAATTACGGGGCAGTTCTAGAGCGTATCGAGAAAATCTTAGAACATTTAAAATCTGAGCTAAAAGAAAAGGCTATTCGTTGGATTGAACGTGCAGAAAATAAAGCGCCCTATGGACTGCATCCAGTATGGCAAGAACTCTATGATATGGATTCAGCTCTTTGGGAGGATGCAATATGACCACTTCAACTAATATCTTACAGTCAGAAGCTTGGAGCAATATTCAGTCAGTCATTAATATTAGTGTTCCTGATGAACATGAAAATATTAAACCCAGTGATAAAACATATCAAATTGCTCCTAACACCCCAATTACAGCATCTTACTTACATGATACATACAACAGCTTTTTTAAAGATGATATTTGGATTATTTCTGAAGCACACCAACTAAACTTCAACTCAGGCATTGAAAATTTAAGTGCATCTGAAATTATGGAAATAAAGGTTATTTCTTATTTATTTTTAGAAATTCCTGTCCCGTGCTCTCAAGGCTTATATAAAACTCGCCTAGCCCCCAAGACTGTCCATATACGAGTATCAACATTAAAAGCACTAAAAAAGACAAGTACATTAAAATCACAGCCCTTATTGTCTCTTTTTTCAGATATTAATGTTGCGAATAATTTGGCAAAAGAAATTCACTTAGCTGAAAAAAATAACACAACTGGTTTCTCATTAATTGTAGCTAACCTTAAGGGACTTATAACTCATATAAAGCACCTTTCACTAAACTACCTAAATATAAAAGCTGCCTATTCTGAGCAACTTAACGAAGTACTAAACATTACTTATACAAAGGCACGTAATAGCTCAAAACAGCACACTATAATACCACCAATTATTTATGCAAAGATCTATACTGATGCTATTAATATTATAGATAAATGGGATTCTAAAAAATTTGAAGATGATAAAAAACAGTTACTCGACGCATACAACAACTTAAACTCCACTGGTAGTAATAATAAAAAAAAGGCTGGCATAACAAGAAAAGCATACCAAAATAGGTTAAATGACTTTCTAACTCATAAAGACAATATCTATGAAAGAGCTGGAAATTTTGAGTTTTTTAAAGATAAAATTAAATCGGTCGGCCAAGTTAATGTTTCATCATTTTTTTATGGAGTAAAGAATGTTACAGGTATCACATATGAAATACGACGCATCCAAGCTTTTTTAGATCGCTTAATTCTGCAGGAAAGTGGCATGAGAGAAAATGAACTTATTCATTTACTCAATGAGCCTGAAAAAATAATCTCGACACCTAAAGGTACGGTATTTCAAATACTTGGAAAAGAAACAAAAATTTCAAAGGGAAAAAGAACAGGATGGGTTGTTAGTAAAAATGGAGTTAATGCTCATAACATTTTAAGACAACTTTCTGATTTTTCCTACGAAATGCAAATTGCCTCTACTTTTACATCATGTTGGCTTTTCCCCGAGCTTGCTTGTGCTATTGCAGACAAGGGAAGTAAAGGGGAGATTACACCATGGACCACCCCTGATGGCAGGACTGCTTATATAAAAGCCCCTAAAGAAAAGCCTATTTCAATTGAGTCTTTATTTAAAGCACAAGAACTTGATGATAATAAAAAAAGCAAACGAATTGATCGAACTGGTAACTATAACTTAACAGATGCAGATGTTAATTTTCTACACAAATATAGTTCACCACTAAACAAGCTAAATGACGACGTACTACCTAACCAACATTTTACGATAACTGAGCACCAATTTAGAAGGTCATTAGCTTTTTATGTTTCTGGCTCTGGGTTATTATCTATTTCTGACCTTAAGCATCAATTAAAGCATACAGCACTAATAACCTCCCTCTACTATGCAGAAGGAGGAAAAGCTCTGCAACAGTCTGGACTTTTATTAGATGATGATACTTATAGTGAAATGAGCCAATATGCAATAAAAAACCTAGAACAAACAGATACTATTTCGCGCAAAGAACTTATTAATATTGTAGATGAATCTCGAGCAACTCTGTTTGGGCCTGGCTTAATTGCAGTGAAACAATTTACTGAAAGCATTAAACACTCAGAAAATCCAGATAAATAGTGGTCTGATTTAGCCAAGGAAGGAGCAATTAAAACAAAAGAATTACCCCATGGCTGGTGTATAACTACACAACCATGCGATGATTTTGCTAACCAAAATTTTCAGGAATGTTTTAACTGTGCTAATGGCGTATTAGATCAAAATAAATCCATTACTTTAATTAACAACATTAAGAATCAAGCAGCATCAGCTAAAAATGATTTCAACAAACGTAGTTTCACAATCCTTGCTAATAGAGTAGAAGAAGCGGCAATCTCTATGTACCCTGCTTTATTTGATCAGGACAATAAATGATGGACTTTGAATTCACTAGCGATCCTGAATATAGAAAAAAATATTCACATTTTTATAAAGCGATAGAAACTTTACTCAAAGACCCAAAATCTGCTATCAACACTAACTCAATAACAAAGCAAGCTGGTTACTCTCGAAGCTCCATAAGAAAAGATCGTGATCAATGGAAACCACTCTTAATCGACATTGAAATTGCAAATAAATTTCAACTCGAAAAGCCTCATTTTGTTGCCAAGGCTACCATAAAAAAAAGTAAAACTATCAATGCCAATGCAAAGGAATATAAAGAAAAGTATTTAAATATTTTATCTGCCTTTTATGATTTATCTCGAATAGTTGATGAGCAGCACTCTACAATTTCCCACTTAGAAAATGAAATACAGGGTAAATCACATACAATTACCGAACTAACACAAGAAATTGAATCAATAAAATCAGATGGTAAAGTTATCCCAATTACTAAAAAAATAAACTATAAATAATTTATCGAGGGATTAGCAAGGGAGCTAACTCACTTTGAAAAATAGATACCCTTCACAAGCATGACAGGTGGAATTATTGAGACGATGGCACATTATCTTTAGCAAGAGTACACGGATAAATCCGCCATATAAAATAAATTACAGTCTCAAATGTATCAATGTTAACTACCCCCGATCCTGTACATACTGCAATCATTGTACGGCTTGAAAACTCAATTACCTCCTTCATTTTCACAAAATGCCTTTGATGTTTTTACAGTATATTTTTCTTAAACTGTGATACTCAGCCTTAACTTGATACTTTTGGCCTCTTATCGCCTATAACTCAGATAACCAAGGCTACTTTCTCTAACAAGGCTAGAACCTATTAAACAAGAAATAAGCTACTATAAGGATATGCTAATTGTCGTCTAATAGTCTAGTAAGCGTGCATAAAATAATAACTAACCCAGCCCATTTAATTGACCTGCAATATATTTTGCATGGTTATCAGTCATACCTACTAAATAATCAATGACTCTTTGATACATTTTATATAAATCATCAGATTTCTCTGGCGCTTCATCAGCCATTAACTTTAATACTCTCTTATTTCGAAATGAAAGTTTACTTTCTTCGGTAGTGTATAGTTCATAGCTTGCACGGATAAGATTATCAAGTAATGTTTCAATAATATTGAATGAACCTAGCTCCAGTTCTACCTTTCTTTGTTCATTAAATATTTTATCTACCCCTAGTTTTTTAGCTTGACCAATACCCGCTTGTAACTCACCCTTTGAAAAGAGGGAAATTAAATCTTTAGGCTGACCTTTTCCTAAAATAGAGTCTAAATTTTTTTCATAAGTATCCATTGCGTGCAATGCTAAATGATTAATAGCAATACCTACAAGCTTAGATACCATATTAATTTCACTACGGTCACTCGAATACACCTCTTCTGTTTTTGTCTCCCCACATAGAAGGTTAAATATACCCTCCATATCAGATTTATCTATGATTTTAAGCTCAAATGCATCTTGTAAATCAAGTAAACCATAACAAATATCATCAGCCACTTCCATCAAGTAAGAAAAAGGATGTCTTTTAAATGTTCCATCGTTATTTTTTAGTCCTAACTCAGAAAACAAAATAGAGAAAAATTCATCCTCACTTTTGAAGTAATTAAACTTTGATTTTCCTTTTGCTAAGCACTCATCAGATGAATATGGGTATTTAACAAGCGCACCTAATGTAGCAAATGTTAAATTCACTCCACCTTTAAATAAATTATGCTCTAGTTGGCTTACTATCCTAAAGCTTTGTGCATTCCCATCCAGATATTGGAAGTCACTAATTTCATCTACGGGCAATTCCTTTAAAAATTCTTTATCTTTATTTTTTCTAAACCACTCTTTAATAACCTCTTCACCAGCATGCCCAAATGGAGGATTCCCTATATCATGGGCTAAACATGCTGTCTGAATAATATATGCTACATCATGCGGGTCAACATCAACTCCCCTATCCTTCAGCATTTCACCCGCTTTAAGACCTAAACTTCTTCCAACACTAGCGACTTCTAAACTATGTGTAAGTCTATTGTGAACATGGTCATTATTAGATAACGGATGAACTTGCGTTTTTTTTGATAGCCTTCTAAATGCATTTGAAAAAATCAACCGATCATAATCTTTGTGAAAGCTATTCCTATAACTTTCGTCTCTCGTATCTGCTAATATTTTCCCATCACTACCGAACCGTTTCTTTGATAATAATTCTTCCCACATTGCTTTACCTCCAATACTTGATGACAATAACATTATTATAACGACAAGATTATCTTAGCTAACATTACAAGTAAAGCGCTATAAACCAGTACTGAAAAAATAATGAGCTGAATAAGCCCCCAAAAAGCATCATTTCAAACTTACTCCTCAACCACTTTCGGATTCAGCTCCAGCTCCGCTTTATCTACAAAATATTGCGGTAATTGATCTTTAATCGTCGGGGCTAATTCTTTAAAGTCATTAACCTGCTTAACTAAATTTCCTCTGCCACTCACTAACTGGCCTTCTGCCTTACTGTAAGAATCTTGAGCATTATCCAGGCCTTTTTTTATTCCCTCAAAACTGCTTAAAAAAGTTTTAAGCTTTTTATAAACACCTTCAGCTTTACTGACTAATTCTGCGGTATGTTCATTTTGTTTTTCATAGTGCCAAAGCTGGCGCACAATATTCAAACTGGTCAATAAGGTGGTTGGCGTAGCAACCAGTACATTATTTTCAATGGCTTTCTGGAATATCATTTCATCCGCCTTCATTGCTTCAACAAAAGCTGATTCAATTGGAACAAACATAAAAACCATTTCTGGTGAGTTGATCCCCTTTAGCTTGTAATACTCTCTATCTGATAGTTCTTGTATTCGATCAGAGAATGCTTTTACATGCTCCTTAATGGAATGCGCACGCTCTTGGTCATCTTCACTATTAACATAACGTGTGTACGCACTTAATGAGACCTTAGCATCAATAATTAAATGTTTGTTCTGTGGTAAATAAATAACAGCATCTGGCCGCCCTCTATTTCCCTCTTCATAGTTAAAACTATCTTCCCGCTTATAATCTTTACCCAAGATAAGTCCAGAACGGTCTAGTACATTTTCTAGTATTAATTCACCCCAGTTTCCCTGAACTTTTCTTTGCCCTTGTAATGCCGTTGCTAGGTTATGCGCCTCTTCAGTCATTTCCTTATGTTGCGTTTGAAGGTGCTTAAGCTCTGTTTTCATTTCAGTTTGCTGTTTCGTCCCTTCCTGATGAAGACTTTCAACTTTGCCTTTAAAATCACTAATTTGCAATTTAAAAGGGTTAAGCATTTCATCTAATGATTTCTTATTTAGCTCATTAAAAGCGGCTCCTTTCGCCTCAAGAATTTCATTCGCTAAGTTTTGAAACTCCGTTTTCATAATACCTTTTTGCTCATCAATTTGAGCTAACTGTTTTTCAAAATATTCCTCTCTTCCCTTAAGTGTCGTTTTTTGAGTGGCTAATTTTTCTGATAACTCATTACGCTCAACTTCTACAGTAGCTACTTTGTTCCGCTGTTCGGCTAGTTGCCCTTCAAGTTTCTGAAAACTTTCTTGACGTTCTTTGTCCTTAATTATTCCTGACTCTAAATTGGCATTAGCCGCTGAAAGCGCTTCATTTGATTTTGATAACTGGCTTTGCAAGTCATTTACTTTGCCTTGCTCAGATACAATTGATTTTTGTGCGCCATCTAAATCATCCGTTAATGTATCCACCTTCCCCTTTGTAACAGCTATTACGGTCACTTGTGCATTGCTTAGGTCAATAGCATCCTTTAACTTATCTTCAGTTACTTTGCTTGCTTGATCTAGTTTCTCTAATTCAACACACTGCTGCTCAACTAAAGCAGACTGCTTAGCTAATGTCGCAGCTGATTTTGACCGGCTAATAAAAAAACCAATCATTAAGCCTATCAATAAGGCGATGCTGGTAGTCATTGGTTCGATAGGCATAATATTTTTTACTCCAAATAGTTTTTAGGATTGGCTCAACGCTTACATCATCACTTTATTTCTTAAATCCTCATAAGTGCTGATCACATCATATTTTACATCTGCGTGCCCCAAGGCTTTAAAGTGCTCCTTGGCATAATCAATTCTTTTCTTTTCAATTTCCCTTAGCTGCAGGGTTTCCATGCTGCCTTTTGTCTCTGCAATAAAATAGACGCTCTTGAATTTATCGGTATCAAAAATGATTGCCCAGTCAGGGTTATAGTTACCAACAGGGGTCGGTATTTTAAAACCATTCGGTAGCTTGGCATAAACCAAAACTTCAGATACTTCCATCTCCTCCGCAAATTTACGCTCTATTTTAGAGTCGGTTTTTAAGTAATCATAAATATGTTTTTTTACCTCTAAAATATTGCTGTTTAAAGAGCCTTTAAACTGATTGACCGTAAATATTTCATCATCATAAGAATTATCAGTTTTTGAATAAACAATATTATTGATTAATGTGGCGGCTTTTTCATCATTGATGATTTTAGAAACCTCTTTAATGAAGCTCTCTGGGTTTACCTTAAATTGATGAAACGTATTTGCTTTAATGGCTGTCAAAATACTCACGACAGTTTTTCTGGTCAGCTTCGTTTCACTCGCTATTTCAGCAATCAAATCATATTTCACTGCACCCAATAATGAGTCTGCCTTGTAAATGGCATCTTTTTCTTTCACCATACTGGTGCCCGACTTTAAGCCGATCTCATCAATGGCAAGCTTCTGTTCACCTGCAGTCACCTTTACCATAACTTTTTTAACGATTAGTCGACTATCAATCGCAACAACACTATTTTTGACTAATTCGTCTCCATCAAAATCAACCTCATAAACCGTTTTAACTTTTATTTTATTCCATAAATCCTGGAACTCTTTTTTAGCAAACAATTCATTCGGTTTAAAGTCAGTAATATCAATATTATCTGCTTTAGCATCGCTACTGGCTTGAAAGTTAGCCGTGCTGTGTATTTTTTGCATTAACTCACAAACACTGGCATTAAAAGGGATAAGCTCACTTGGTAGCTCTACCGTATCCTGCTCTATCGCCTCGATTAATTTATCCGTAATTTTGTAATCCGCATCAATATAAGATTTCTCTCTAAACTTAAAGATAAGATCCATTGCCGTCTTACTGTCTAAAGTAAGTTTTTCGCCCTGCTCATTGCTAAGAACACGATCAACTAAGGTTTCAGGCGTTAAAATAACTGGCCTATCAGACAGCGACTCAAGCACCTCTTGTTGCAACTGCTTAGAAAAACTATCATACGATTCGCTGGCAATGACCGTTAAAGTATTCACATTAAAAAAATCATCCTCCAACGCCGCAACATCCATACGCGACCCTGTACCTTCACCACGACATTTAACGCTGATTCTTAGCCCCCGCCCAATTTCTTGGCGCTTATTATCCTCGGCTTGGCTATGTTTTAAGGTACAAATTTGAAATACATTAGGATTATCCCAGCCTTCACGCAAGGCAGAATGGGAGAAAATAAAGCGTGTCGGCTCATCAAAACTAAGTAAACGCTCCTTATTTTTCATGATTAAATCATAAGCACTAATATCGGTACTATTCTGCTTTTCTGATTTGGTTTTACTGATGGAATCAACCAGCTTGCCTTTCTTATCAACCGAAAAATAACCTTTATGGATATTCTCCGTTTTATGCGCATCTAAATACTGCTGATATTCATCATTAAACAGCTCACGTTCTGCAATGGCTAGCCTGTATTCTTCTTCAAAAACCCGTGCGTATTCACCTTTTTCATCCGCTTGTTCATAATCCCGATATTTCACCACTTCATCAATAAAAAACAGGGATAGCACTTTAATACCTTTAGCAAACAACTCGCGTTCTTTTTCAATATGCGACTTAATCGTTTCCCGAATTTGAATACGCCTTAACTGCTTCTCATCCACATCTCCCGTACTTTGCCCCACGCCGATAGTGATGCCATTGGTAAAGGAAACGGTATTATGCAGACCGTTAATTTCTTTAACGATAAAGCCTTGGTACTGTTTTAATTCATTGGATAAGGTAAACAGATTTTCCTTTTCTGTTATTTTTCTCAGCACCTTTTTAATGCCCGTTTTTTGCTTTATTTCAAACTCAAGGCTGGCAGTTGGATAGCGTTTAGGGTGAATATTAACCGCATCTAAAAAAAGATAACTGTTAGTACCGCTGTTCCCCAGCACCTCAATGCCTTTAACTTTGATTTTCTTAACCAGCTTTTGGCTATAGGCATCTATCGCATCGAGCCGGTAAACCTCGTTATATTTTTTATCTTTTTTATGCGTGGCTGAATAACGCAAAACACACAAGGGATTAAATTCTTTAAATAAACTTTCAGACTTACCAAAACGCTGTGGTTCATCAATAATCAAAATAGGCCTTGCCCTGCTGATAATATCAATCGGGCGTTCTGACTGTATGCTATCTAATTGCTGATATATCTTGCGTGAATCTTTGCTCTTGGTGGCAAACGCCTGATAATTCATAATCAACACTTCAATATTACTGGTGACAGCAAAGTTTTTAATATTGATGATATTCGATTTATTTTGCGTATTGTAGATAGAAAAGCGGATTTTCTTACCGTATAAATCCTGAAAATGATCAGCGGTTATCTCTAAAGACTTATGCACCCCTTCACGAATAGCCACCGATGGCACCATGATAATAAACTTACTCCAGCCATACTGTTTATTCAGCTCAAACATGGTTTTGGTATACACATAAGTTTTACCTGTACCCGTTTCCATTTCAATACTGAAATTCGGTGCGCCGTCTAAGGTTTCTAACTGCTTGCTGGTATCAAGCCCTTGCTCCTTTTGTAGCGCTTGAATATTTTTAGTTAGTTCACCTTCACTTAAATCAAACTTTTTATTGGCAAATATTTCATGCACTAAAATCTCTGTGCGGTCGGTAATCTCTTTTCTATGCCCTTTACTTTGCCCTGCAAAACAATCCACTACGGCTTGCGTGGCATCTTGTTGGTAGGCTTGCTGTTTAAATATTAGCTTCATTAATCATTACCCTTATTGCTCAGCAATTTTTTAATTTCAAGATCAAAGTCAGAAATATAGTGTTCATCTTGCTTTACACGATATTTATCATATTCACTTTCGGCTTTTAACTTAGCCTCCAGCATGGTTATTTTGCCTGAATGCGTTAATATCGGCATATCAGCAAGCTCTAAAAACTGCACCAAAAAGACATCCCAATCTTGCATATTCATTACTTTTCTATTGGTCGCCCTTGTTTCAGCCAAATCTAAATAGGCACTGACAATACGCAACAAGGACTTTACATGGCTCTCATTTAAATAGTTCTTTGCAATCACGACATCACTTTTTAAAATTTTTCCACTCGGTGCTGACTTCCATGTATTTAAGCCCATAAATACTTTTTCTGCATCGGCCTCTGTATAAATGATTTCTGCCGCAGTTTTTCCGCTAATCGCCCAATGCAATTTATTTTGTACGGTGGCAAAAAACTGCTGCGTTATTTTAGCTTGGCTATCATAATCCGCAGACAAAGCATAAATATCAGTAATTTTTTGATATAACCGTCGCTCGCTTAAACGGATCTCTCTAATGCGCTCAAGCATTTCATCAAAGTAATCTTTACCAAAATGATTGACTTGCTTTAACCGCTCATCATCCATAGCAAAACCTTTAACAATATACTCATGCAAAACATCAGAAGCCCACTTTCTAAACTCGGTCGCACGGTGTGTATTAACTCGATAACTAATCGCAGTAATCGCTTTTAAATGGTAGTACTTTGTTTTGTAATTTTTACCGTCTGAGGCAGTTGTTTCCAAAATGGAAATAACTGATTTTTCCTGTAACTCATTAGATTCAAATATATTTTTTAAATGCTTAGAAATAGCAGGTACATTTATTTCAAATAATTTGGCAATGTTCTTTTGGGTTAGCCACAAAGTATCATTTTGAAAAAAAACATCCACATTCACTTTGCCACTCTCAGTCTGAAAAATAACAAAATTCTCAAAAGCCTCTAAACTACTTTGCTTATCCACCCTTAAAGCACCGTAATCCGCGTTTCAGGTGAAAGACGTTTAAAGCGTTCTTCCAGATTAATACGGTTTTTACTGGCAGCAAAGCTGGCATCTTTAAACACCACTTTAAACGGTTTTAATTCCGCTATTTCATCAATAATTTTCATATTGATATTGTCATCAAAACAGGCGACTAAGGCGTTAGTTTGCACAATAAACACGCTGTTCCCGTGCATGGTTTTTTGCTCAATCGGTAAGTTAAGCTCTAGCCCTAAATCTAAAATAACTTGAGTGAGTAAATCATCAGGAGTTCGGGCTTCTTTGATATTGCTTTCTAAGTCATGCAAATCAGATTGTTTTAGCTGTTCAGGATGATAATAAACTTCTTTCATATTAGTTGTGTCTGTTTTATAGACGCGAAAACCAATATCTAAATCTAATTGTGAATTATGAATGCTGGATGATGAATTATTCTCTTCATTCACCATTAATAATTTTCTGCCCTGCCCTGCACGGCGAATACGTTCTTTGCCTATTTCTGCAATGGTTTTATAACCTGCTTTATAGGCTTCAGATTTTTCATCGGTGGCTTCGGGGAGCTGTACCATAATGAACTTTCGATTGCCGTTGTCTTCGGCGTTGAGTTGCATGACGGCGTGGGCGGTGGTGGAGGATCCTGAGAAGAAGTCCAATACCAGAAAATTCTTATCTCCCCCCATTTTTAGTAACTGAATAATTGTATTTAGAGATTTGGGGGACTGAAAAATTTTATCTTTTGTGTCAAACAATTGATTAAAAACAGTCTGACCTTTTTCTGTATAAAATTGTTTATCAGTCCAGATTGATTTAACTTGTTTTGTTGCTTCACCTGTATCCCCTTCGGCATAGTTTTTTCGATATATTTTCCACTTGCCTTTAACCTTTTTCGCGACAACTTCATCCAGTTGTTGACTGGCCTTATCTACTCCCCACGTCCAACACCCCTCAAAACCATCATCCCAATTAGGGTAAATGGCTATGAACTCAGGTGATTGAGCAAGCATGACATTACCAGTGTCATCAACATAGAATGGATAGTAAAGGTTTTTCCTGTTATGTTTACCGAACTCACGATGCGTATTTCGTAACTCTAGCTCCCGATATCTGCCTCGACTGTCTAATAGTTTGTAATTTTTTGCAATTTCATCAGAACCTTTGGGGATGTTAATGTCACCCTTATTAAGTTCCTGCTTTGAATACCCTAAAAGGTATTCATGACAGTTGGCCACATACTTATCTTGTGACCTACCCTTTGGATTACATAGTAATGTAACCTGAAAAAGGAGGCTGTTTTCATCGAAAACTTCGTCCAACACCTTGCGGATATTAACAAGTTCATTTTCATCTATACTAATAAAGATAACCCCATCGTCTTTCAGTAAATCTCGTGCAACAATAAGCCGCTCATACATCATACTCAACCAATCCGAATGAAATCGGCCATTGGTATCGGTATTTTTAAACAGCTTGTTATCGTCCTCGTCCGTAGCTCCTAACTCTTCTTCATAATCTGCTTTTTTTAGCTGTGTTGTATCTTTATAAATAAAATCCTTACCTGTGTTGTAAGGCGGGTCTATATAGATCATCTTGATTTTACCTAGATAGGACTCTTGTAAAATCTTCAAGACTTCAAAGTTATCACCCTCGATATAGACGTTTTTAGTGCTATCAAAGTTTACGCTGTCTTCTCGGCAAGGGCGTAGGGTTTTAGTGATGGGAGTATTAGCTTTTAAAAGCGAAGCTTTCTTTCCAGGCCAATCTAAACGGTAACGCTCATCGGTATCTTCAACCAACACATCGGATAAGCTTTGTTTTAATAGGTCAAAATCAATGGATTTTTTGGTTTTACCGTTTTCATCTTGGCTCTCTGTCATCACATTAGGAAATAACGCGGCAATCTGCTCTATGTTCTGCTCGGTAACATTCGGGGTTTGCATTTTTAATTTTTCAGTCACGATACGTCCTTAATAAGCTGTAGTTGTTGCTGTTTATCTAATAATGTCTTGTTTAAATCAACTTTTCTATTCATTTGTTTTTCTTTACTGATTTTCTTAGCCAATAGGGCAATGTCTTTTTCTAATTGTTTGGTTTTATGATCCATTGCTAACACAGTATTAAAATCAGCTTGTTGCTTTGCTGGCTGTTGAATAAAGGCTTTAATCAGCTTTTGATAGACTTTGTTCTAAGTCTGTGCCGCTAAAATCAAATTGAATAGGCTCATCCCATTCTGAAAAGTAATATTCTTTTGTCTGTGATTTTTCTACCCCTTCTAAGCCTTTTAGGATAATGCCATAAGCGGACTGCTCATTAAAGGTGAACTGATAAAGAATTTGATAAGGAATGACTTTATCAATCAAACTAAGTATTGCTTTAGGGATGTCTTTTTCTTTTAATTCAATCTCAAATATTTGAATTTCAGTGACATCATCTGTTTTATTGATACCAATACTGCTTTCAGATAGCTTATATTTCCATGTGATTTTTTGAATTTTATTAATGAAATCATCTTTTAGCTTTTGGCTTATAACCGCTCTTTCGTAAAACTTAGATTTAGGGATAAAGCGATCTACTAATGCGCTGTCAGGAAGCTTATTTAATTGTGAATGATTAATGGTAAGTTATTTTTGTTGTTTTTAAAATTCATAATTTATAAGCCACAATCCATAATTCATAATCCATAATTCATAATTCATAATTAACCATTCATAATTAATTTTTCTTAGCGCTTATAATAATTGAGGCAAGAATTTTCTGTATTTCATCTAAATCACTCTTCATTGAATCAAACATTTTTACACTAAAATAACCTGACTGATGCAGTAAATCCAACCAATAAGCAGTTTCATTCGCCTCTTTTTGAGCAATCGCTAGTTTATGAACAAAATCTTTCTTACTTTCCTCATGCTCAGACTCCCTAACCATGGCTCCAACTGAAGTTCCACTCCTCAATATTTGCTTTGATAAAATAAACTCCTTATTCTCCTGCAAATATTTATAAAGCTTAACAATCCTAAGCGCAAAAGCAAAACTCTTATCTTTAATAATGTTTTCCTTCACAACCCCTCCTTACAATCCACAATTAATCATTCACAATTAATCATTCACAATTAATCATTCACAATTAATCATTCACAATTAACCAATTCATTTTATGACCGTAAAAGTGAGTAATTCAAAGTCTTCTAGCCCTTGAATGCTATTGACTAATGCACTGGTACCACCTTCTGAAAAAAGACTATCAACATCACTTTCTTCTTTGGTATTTAAAATGGATTCAATGGTCTCGCTGAGTAAGGTAGAGTATTTGTCCATATTATTACCATCCTCCGTTTCACTATTAAATGTTTCATACGCATCCCTAACGGGCTGCTCTTTGCCTTTAGAGAGTAGTCTTAGAATATCCAGCGTGTGTTTTACATTAAGGTGGTTGGAAAGTATTTCACCATTTTCTTTTATATAACTGATGTTACGCAGTAGCCGACTTTAATTGTTGCAATTCATCAAAAGCTTGTCGAATAGCATTAATATAAAGTTTCGATTTTAAAGCGAACTTGTTCAGCCCTTGCTGGGCACTGAGAATCTCTAATCGAGCAGTCG
>JAJJBE010000185.1 GCA_020996635.1 Bathymodiolus brooksi methanotrophic gill symbiont | reverse complement strand
TGAATATATCGAGGTTTTTTATAACCGTAAACGACGTCATTCAGCGAATGATTACAAGTCACCTGCTGATTACGAAATGTCGCTAAAAGCAGCTTAATTTTGTGTCCATAAAAGTGTTGACACATCATAATCATCAAAATCTTTATAACCTTTATTAAACCATTGAAACTGTACTCCCTCACGTAAAAGTAGATGTTTTTTAAGTACGTTAGTTTGTTGAGTGTTAGGAAATAGACAGTGAAAGCTAGAGATATTATTGTGCTCAGATATGTTTTTAATAGTCTTAATACATCGTTGAATAATGAGTGCCGTATCTACATTATCTTGTATTAATATTCGTTGTCCCGAACAAGGGGTAAAAGGAATAGTATTTACCCATTTAGGATAATAATCCATACCAGATTGAGCATCAGCCCATTGTTGGTCAAAAACATATTCGCCCCAAGAGTGGCTTTTTAAATACAAAGGCATGGCAGCGATGAGTGTATCCTCATCAAACACCAATAAATGGTGAGCCTGCCAACCTGTTTCAGTACAGACGGAACCGCTTTGTTCGAGCGCTAATAAAAACTCGTGGCGTAGAAAAGGTGATTTATCTTGATGTAAATTATTCCAGCGATTGGCATCTACTTCCGTCATACTATGTATTATTTTTATAATCATTTAAATTAATTGGGTTTATAAAATGATAAGACCATTTTCTCAGGCTTGTGAAAATAATAAGCAAGCTATTTTACATAAAATTCGAACAGTCTTTAATGAAACTAACTGTGTTTGGGAAATTGGTAGTGGTACAGGGCAGCATGCTTGTTATTTTGCTGAACATTTACCGCACTTAATTTGGCAGGCGACAGATAGGGATGAAAATTTATCAGGAATTGATCTTTGGTTGCTTGAGTCTGGCTTGAATAATATCCCTAAAAGTTTAGCGTTAAATGTAAGAGAGGCGCATTGGCCTTGTCAGCAAATTGAAGCAGTATTTACTGCAAATACTTTGCATATTATGTCTTGGCAAGCAGTAGAAGATTTCTTTATAGGCTTAGCTCGATATTTAACTGAGAGTGCTGTTGTGTGTATTTATGGGTCTTTTAAATATGCAGGTGAATTTACCAGTAAAAGTAATGCACAGTTTGATTTATGGCTTAAAGAAAGGGATGCAAGCAGTGGCATACGGGATATTGAAGCGGTAGCAAAGCTTGCTAAAATAGCGCGACTTTCAATAACAGATGATTTTACAATGCCAGCAAATAATCGTTTATTGGTACTGCGTAATTAATTAGACAATTGAAGCTTATAAGGAATCAGGAAAGATTATAAAGTGCAGTGGCGGTGTATTTTTGCATAGAAAATTCCTGCATTTAATTCACCTTAATTTGCTACTTTCAACTCCTATTCTTTATTAGAAGAGTACAACTCCAGAGAGAAATAGACATCGCTTATACACAAAATAAATGAAGATGCGTGATTTTAACTAAATGGAACAGCGGTCTTCAGCCGCTGCAATCACATATCAAGCATTCCGCGACTAAAGATCGCGGTTCCATTAAGCCTGCATCTTCAAGTAGCTTGGGTATATAATGGCAATCAGTCTATTTAGGCTTGATAGTACGATTATGAAAACTTATATCATTTAATAGCAATATTTCCAGTAACAGCAAATTGTCATTATTCTCAAGCTATGTGGGTAATAAAAATTTGAATTTTCTCTATGATTTTGTAATTATTCAGGTAATCTTAATAACTACAAAGTGACTATTTTAAATAGGGTTGATTATTATGTCTAGAGTGACTACAGGTAGCAGCAATAAAATTTACTCCCATGCCGTATCACAATTTTGGGGGGCGTGGTTTATTGCTATTATTTGGAATGGCATCACTTGGCTTGCAATCATAAAAGGTGGCAATAATATATTGCAGGCTTTTGAAGAAAGCCCCGTTTTTTATTTCTTTGTATTATTTCCTTTTATTGGTCTTTTTGTTATTTTTTAGCGGTAAAGCAAACCTTAGCTTGGTTTAAATTTGGTAAAACTGCGGTGACTTTAAATCCCACTGTGGGTCAAGTGGGAGGGCATTGCACAGGTTCAATTACGCTGCCGATCTTAGTGCAAGATGCAATGCAAGCTAATATCACTTTATGTTGTAAGCGGCGCTATATTCAGCGAGGTAGCGATGGTAAATCAAGCTCGCATGAGCAGATTGTTTGGCATGATCAGCTGACGTTAAAACCAGAGCGTTATGGGCGCAAGAAAGTACAAATAAATTTTTCATTTACTCCCCCCAGTGGCTTACCCGTTTCTGAAGAAGAAAGTAATGATTACCATTTTTGGCAACTGCATATTAAAGTGCCTGTTCCTGGCATTGATTACGATCGTTTTTTTGAGTTACCGATGGAGGCTGCAAATGAATTAACCGCTGCAGTGAATAATCATATTTCTGAAACTCGTACGTCTGAAGTGATAGAGAATGAGGACTTGGGTGAACAGCTTATACTAAAGATTAAGCGAAGTTCAAGAGGCACTGAATTTTATTATGGTTATGGGCGCTCAAAAATTATGGCGTGTGCCATTATGTTTTTTGGTGTATTTTCGAGTGGTTTTTCTTATTTATTTTTTAGTAACTGATGTTACGCAGTAGCCGACTTTAATTGTTGCAATTCATCAAAAGCTTGTCGAATAGCATTAATATAAAGTTTCGATTTTAAAGCGAACTTGTTCAGCCCTTGCTGGGCACTGAGAATCTCTAATCGAGCAGTCG
>JAJJBE010000139.1 GCA_020996635.1 Bathymodiolus brooksi methanotrophic gill symbiont | reverse complement strand
GGGATAACTACTTGCCTCCCGAGCGAACTGACCAGTTCACTTCGGATTGGCGAATTTCCCTGTCGCCTACTGCGGACTAAAAATCATCACTTCGCTGCGCTCCGTTTCCCTGATTTTCAGCGAAGGTACTTCTGCAAAAGAACTTGCTGATGTAATTATCACCGATGCTGTTTTGTCAGCTCGTATTATTCAAGTTGCGAATAGCCCTCTTTATAGAGGGAGTGCAGAAATTAAAAATATTCAATTAGCTGTTTCTCGTCTAGGCAGCGACACTATTCGCTCTTTAGTGACCAGCTTTGTAATGCAACAAATGTACACACCTTCCTCTAAATTACTTGAAGCTCATTTCAAAACAATTTGGGAAGAAAGTATGAATGTATCGGCGATTAGTCGTGCATTAGCGAGTTTTGCACCCCATCTAAATGCTGATGAGGCTATGTTGGCAGGTCTTCTACACCAGATTGGTAAACTGCCTATTTTAATGTTAGTTGAACATATCCCTGAATTCAGGGATAGCCCTTCTCGATTAAATAACTGATGTTACGCACCCTAATGATATTTCCATTAAAATAGTAGGCTATGAAAACACCTGATATTTTTGACTTATACACCGATTACCTGATCACTTCATTTAGCTATACAACAGCGACAG
>JAJJBE010000018.1 GCA_020996635.1 Bathymodiolus brooksi methanotrophic gill symbiont | reverse complement strand
CGGAGCGCAGCGAAGTGATGATTTTTAGTCCGCAGTAGGCGACAGGGAAATTCGCCAATCCGAAGTGAACTGGTCAGTTCGCTCGGGAGGCAAGTAGTTATCCCGACAGCCGTCAAGTCATTTGAGTTGGACGCAGGACGAACTGGGGCTCCCATAAATCGCTCCGTGCTGAATGAAGATTGGCGATAGGACATCCCAATGTTTCATGAAGTAGGAATGGCGCGCCTCTTGATTTATCTCTACTTGGTAAAAGAATTAAGGGAAGTACGCATCTAGGGCTGGGCTATAGTTGGGGCGAGAAATTTTTACTAGGTATAAAGACAACAGTTTTGTTGACAGCAAATCTGTTGTCAGTTATTGTGTTGTCAACAAAACTGATGACAGGGGGCGCTGTGGAAAAATTAAAATCTACTGAGAGCAATACAGTAACAGGCGAAGCATTTTATAACCGTGAGGTTGAGCGGAGGCTTATCCGTGAGAAAATTGAAAATGGAACGCATTTGTTGCTAACTGGACAGCGACGTATGGGGAAAAGTAGTCTGGCTCGTGAAATAGGTCGTGCGCTGGAAGATGAAAAAGGTGATGAATGGAATTATATCTTTGTGGACATCCAATCATGTCTTTCTGGCGCAGAGTTAGTTGCTCGGTTAGCTGAAGTGGTTTATCAGCATTCTGGTTTTAAAAATAAGATTAAATCATGGCTTGCTTCAGTATTAAAGCAGACTGAAAAAGTTGAACAAATTTCGGTCAGTGATATTTCAATAAAATTAACAAACAACCTTAACGCAGGGAATTGGCAGCTTAAAGGACGTGAGTTATTACAAGAAATTGAGTCCTCTGAAAAAAGAACCTATCTTGTTTTTGATGAGTTTCCTGATGTGGTTAATAAAGTGCATGCCAATGAAGGTGTTAAAGGAGTAGAAACGTTACTTGATTGGTTGCGCCCCGAAATTCAAGCTTCTGTACCCAATCAGAAAATTAGTATTCTTCTTTCGGGAAGTATTGGTCTAGAACCCGTTCTGCAACGTTTAAGCCTCAGTAATAAGATCAATAATTTAGCTATTTATAGACTCAAACCATGGAAAAGGACGATTGCTAAAAACTGTCTCTTAGCCTTAGTAAACTATAGAGATATAACAGTTGATGAAGCGGCAATAGATTATTTGTTGGATGAATTAGGTGTGTATATCCCATTTCATATTCAACGTACTTGGGCAAGTTTGTATACCTATTGCCAAGAAGAAGAAAAGCATAGAGTGACTATAGAAGATGCACAGTATGTTTTTAAGCATATCATTCTAAAATCAGAAAGTGACAGCATGATTTGTCATTATGAAGAGCGATTAGAAGAAACACTGGGTGAACAATATTTTCTGATTGCGATAAAGCTGCTTGATAAAATGTGCACAGGAGAGCCTCTTAATGTTGGAGCGGCTAGTGAATTTAAAAAAGAAAATACGGCTGATATTGATGTACATTATATTCTTAAGGTGTTGACCCATGATGGGGATTTGGATGAAGAGGATGATGATGCTTGGGTTTTTAATGATTGCTTATTGCGTAAGTGGTGGCAAAAACGTAAAAATTTAAGGTAATCATCATGCAAAACTTACCAAGAAAATTTAATCCTGGTCTTAACCAAGATGATAAAAGCTTAATCTCTCAATATGTTGTCCGTTTGCCATTGCTAAAAATGCTTTTGGAAGCCATAGCAGACAACACAAAAAGCCCTGTTTGTCAGCATCGTTTATATTACGGCCCCAGAGGGCGCGGTAAAACAATGTTAATGACGCGTGTGGCTGCTGAGCTAAGAGTAAACCCTGCATTTTTTGCGAACTGGATACCCATTAGATTATTAGAAGAAAGTTATTACGAAATATCCAATATGGGTGAATTTTGGTTAGAAGTTATGTCAGAACTGACCTTAAGTTTAGGGGAGGAATATAAAGAAGATGCGACGCTATCTCTTAATCATTTAATTGAAAACTGGTCACATCCTAATCTAGCACAAATGGCACAAGCAGCAGTGCTTGAACAGTTGGATAAACTGCATAAAAAAGCCGTCATTATGATAGAAAATCTGCATCAGTTAATAGATGAAACAGGCGATGATTTTGGCTGGGAAATTCGTAGAGTGATGCAGAATGAGCCAAGAATTATGTTTTTGGTCACCGCAACTACCCGTTTTGATAATCTGGATAATGCCAAAAAACCGTTCTTCGAAATTTTTGCGACCACTGAATTAAAACGCTTAAAGCGTAGTGATACAGTAATGCTCTGGAATTCACTCACCCAAAGTGAAAAAACAGAAAAAGAAGTTGCTCCGCTGGATATTCTGACAGGAGGCAGTCCAAGGATACTTAATATTGTGGCTCAGTTTGCTCAAAAAAATAGTATTCGTGAATTAATGGAGAACCTTACGGGTTTAGTTGATGAATACACCGAATACTTTAAAAGTCAGCTGGATGCTTTAGCCCCTAAAGAACGTCGCGTATTTTTAGCGTTGGCTGATTTATGGTCAGAAAGTACGGCTAAGGAAGTAGCCGAACGCGCACGAATGGATATTAGAACAACCTCGGCATTACTAGGTAGGTTAGAGAGTAAAGGTGCTTTAAAAGTCAATGCAGAGATGCCAAGAAGAAAAATGTACGCCATAGCAGAACGATTATTTTGTATTTATTACAAATTACGCAGAGAACGTAGTCAGGATGCAGTGATAGAAGGTTTAGTACAGTTTATGGTGGATTTTTATACGCCAGAGGAAATTGATGGAATTAGATCGCTTCATTTAAATAAAGATACGTTGACTAAGGAAGAAAGTATTATTTTAGAAAAGCTTTCTTGTATGAATACAGGTATGGATTCTGATGTATTGGTTGATGTTAATGAAGTTAAAAGTGTGTCTTTGCAGGTTAAAAAGGACATGGTGTTTATCCAAGAAAAAACAAATGAAGCCATCAGTGCTTATCATCAAAAAGAATTTGCTAAAGCAATAGCAACTTTTGACATCATAATTCAGCAATTTAGCTTAAGGGAAGAAGTAAATATTATTGCGTATGTTGTAGAAGCTATGTTTAACCAAGCAGTGATTTTGGGGCAGCAAGGCGATGTAGACAAAGCATTAGCAATGTATGAGGGCTTAATCAAACGCTATCAAGCCAGAGAAGAGGCTGTAATTGTTGAGCAGGTTGCTAAGGCCCTGCTTAACCAAGCGGTTACTTTGGGTGAGCAAGGTGATGTAGACAAATCGTTAGTTATATATGACGACTTAATTAAACGCTATCATGCTAGAAAAGAAATTACTGTTGTTGAGTGTGTTGTTATGGCAACAATTAATCAAGCACATTTATTTGCTATACATAAAAACTGGCAGCAAGCAGAAGACTACTACCAGCAAGCTTTGCTATGCCTAGATAATATTAATGTGGCTAATCATGATGTTTATACATCAACTGCATCGTTAGGCCAGCTAATCTCAGAACAGGGGCGCTTGCTTTCGGTCTTGCAACAGTCGTGCTTAGCGGAAGTAATAAAAGAGGCGACTCAACAGTCTGCTTCAGAAGAAAGAATGACGCTAGCAATAGGCATGGCAGCGGTATTGCCAGCAGAAATGGCAGTATCTATTATTCAAAAAAGTATCGGTCATGAAGCCTTACAGCCATTGATCGCCGCTTTACAACAAAATATGGGCGAAAAAGTACGTGCTTCTGAAGAGGCTTTAGAAGTTGCGGCTGATGTAAAGCTACGTATGGAGGAAATGCGAGAAAAGTATTGTTCTTGACACCTTATGTTCTCGCAAAAAACGTGACGCTTTAAACTGTCCGCTGGATTTTTTTGTTAGTTTTTTTATACACCCTCTTTCCGCCAACGTTCAATAACCTTATCAAAAACTACACTTTTCCAGTTTGAATCCCACTCAGTATATACATTTACACTAGCTGATTTTGGTTCAGGGTTTGGTTTTGGCAACTGTACCAAGCTAGGCATTAGTACAGCATCTCCCACAATAAATGCTTCTCCTTGATTTAGTGATGGTAATAAATCAATTAAACCACCAGAGCTATCTGGCAATAAAGCTTTGATATAATTTTGATCGACTCTATTCGTAAGCCGTAATGCTAAAAAGTTATTACATTGAGAAAAAATTGTATCCGATACCTCTGATGGTCTCTGACTAACAACCATTAAGCTAAGACCATATTTTCTACCTTCCCTTGCAATCCGCTCAATAGATTTTTTTGAAGCGTTATATTCAGCACCTCCTGTCCGAGGAATATAATTATGGGCTTCTTCGCAAACAATCAAAAATGGAATATCATTCGTCAGATCAGATTGATGTTTAAGTTTTGAATAATGAAAAGAAAAATCAAAAATAAGCCTCGAAACTAAACTAACAGTAAGACTTAAAACTTCAAAAGGAATACCACTCAAATCAACTATTGTAATGTTTGCTTTGTCTATATACCCCAAAAATTGCTTCAATATTTCCTCAAAATCTTGAGTTTTATATATTTCACTACCTTTTTTAACTGGGTTAAGAAGAAAGTTAAGGCGCTTATCATTTAATTTAGTTTCTAGTCTTGATATAAACCTATCAAATTCACCATTAAATCCTCCATCTTTAGATACTTTGGCATCCAATCCTTTATGTTTAGCATTTCCAGTGGAACTCTCAAAATTAATTAACTCCCACAACTTATTTTCATCGAACTCAATTTCATCATCAAGTGTTGCAAACAACTTTTTCAAATCCTTTTCGTAAACAGTAAGATCATTTTTATTACGAATAAAATTGTAAACTTCCTGTATATCGAAATATATTGGCGACTCATAAGTAACTTTACTAAAAGCAGGGTTATGCTTTTCTTTATTTAGTATTACCGCATGTTTAAATTGCGAAATTTGATTATGAGAGTTCTGCTCATTGCTTTCAATAAAAAGAGATTCTAACTCTTCAGAATTCATTAACCAATAAGGCAGTTTTAAATTATCTACATTAAGTTCATTTAGACTAAACTTCTCTTTATCATCAATGCAGAATGCTGATATGTATTCTGAGTGAATATCAAAAATTATTACATGAGCATTTTTTTGATTTTCTTGGTTTATATTTTTTGCGTCTGAAATGCCTACTGCATTTTGTATCAAACTAGCAACTGCACATGATTTTCCCGAACCAGTAGACCCAACAACTCCTATATGCTTCCCAAAAAATTTATCCCCATTTATACAGAATGGTACTTCTGAATTTCCTGAAAGGTGTCCAACATTAAAACTATAATCCCCAACATTTGAGAAAATAATTGATAAGTCTGAATCATCAAAAGCATGGACAATTTCTGTTGGAACAGGTAAAATTTGTGTTCCTCTAATAAACTTCAGTTGACCATTATCATTAATAAGCGCACCTACGGGCGATGAATCAATAATAAAGCTCCATTCTAATTTCCCATCTTTTTCGGTCTTTTGCCCTCTAATATTATTAATTGAAGCTACTGCAAAATTATGATTTCCATCTTCAATTTTTAAGAATTTTCCAACTTGGAGTTTTACCTTATTTTCTTCTAACGTCTTTAAGCCATCGATTTCAATTGAAACCATTTCTGGAGAGCTTGATATAACATGACCTACTTTACTCATGGCTATTCCTTATGCTTATTACATATTCAAGTTCATTGAAGTTGTTAGTTCCAATTTGGTAATGGTTAATGTCTGTTGTTTCAATACACTCAGGAACAGAGCTACTAATTAAATAAAGGTCATCGCCTTTTCTATGATTTATAGCGTATTCCTCAGAGTCAAGTGCAAGTAACCTTAAATCAAACTCTCGCTCTTCAACTTTACTTTTAATTATTTTTTGAATTGGGTCTCTGTAAAATTGTTCTATTTCAAAAACACCTCCAACCAAACCAGTATTAACCTTAATTCCTTTTTTAAACAAGCGATGCTCAATATCTTTAATTGAGTTGAAATCTATATTTATTGCAAAAATGGGGGTTTTTAAGTGACTGGGCTTGGAATGGTACTTATCTAAATAATTACCTATAAACACAACTATTTTATCATTAAAATCTTCAATATCATTACTGTCAAAATAAAAACATCTCTCTCTACTATTTTGAGAAAAGGAATTTGCGAGTTGTTTTTTAGTTTGGTTGAGTATTTCAGACCGATTTTTTAGAGCTAAAGTCCACTTCGATATTGCAGTGGTAGTAACACTTGAAAGATACTTTCGCAGATGTTTATTACTTATTTTTCTCTCATCTTCAGATTTCAAACTAGAAAGTTTTGAAACTTTTGTTATTGCATTTGGATATAGTAGAGTTTCAACATCACTACCTGTTAATTTATATTCTTCCAAAGCCTTTTTAACTTCTACTTCTAGGTCATCAATTGATAACCCGAATTCAAGTTTTACATTATCTAAAAAATTATCGGCATCGAAAGCACTTTCGATTCTTGCGGCTATTTTAATTAGTGATTTATCACTTGTGTTTCTTGCTGCCTCTAAAGTTGCCATTGCAACCTCTCTATCTCCAGGTTCTTCGTTTGGTATATGCAGAAAGATAATATACTTAATATCTTTGGTTGGGTTCTTTGAAAAAGCCTCTGCCATTTGTAATAGTGGCTTATAGATCAGGCTGCCTGTATATTTATCTTTAGACTCATGATATTTACACTGTATAGCTTTTAGTGTTCCATCGGTATGATAAATATCAATATCTTCAACAAGACCTTCTACTGTAATTGTTTCATCATCTTCTGCTTGAGTGATTTCTAGTAGCGTTTTATTAAATTGATATAAAAACCCCTTAATGGTGCTATCAGCAGTCCTTCCTGTCATGGGTATGAAACTCCTTTTACTGTTTTATTTTCAATTAGCATTAACTGTGTCTTTTAAAACTAACCAGTTACTAACAAGTTTCTGCTTATCATAATCTTGAAATATAAAATTGGCAATAAATCAGTGGTTTTTGTATTTTTTCTAACTGCATAATACGCTTAAAATCATATTATACAGGTTCTATGTAAATACAATGTTGAGCCTATCCGAAGAACCCCCTCTGCTTTTATTGATAAGTTGCGAATAATTGGGGACAGATATAAATTAAATGGAACATTGCTCTATTAAGAAATATTTAGTCGGTATTTAGGTATGGCTTGTCTTTTAACTCCCAACTAACTAATCATCAATATTTTTAATGACTTTATGTAAACGCCGAATAATAATAGCAACCAAAATTAATACCACAGGAATGGAAGCGCCTGAGATAAGTTCAGGTTTTATGCTAAGTATTTCTGCACTTTTAAGGCTAATTAAAATTGAATGAAACAGATTTACAATATAAGTTGTAATCGCAACAATTGAAAGGCTTTCAACGGTTTCTTGTAAACGTAATTGCATTTTTGCCCGCATATTCATCGAGCTAAGCAAAGCTTGGTTTTGTTGCTCAATAGAAATATCAACACGCGTCCGTAATAGTTGGCTAGCATTACTGATTCTTTCAGATAATAAACTAAAGCGTTTAGCTGTTGATTTACAAGAGCTAATAGCGGGTTGCATACGTTTGGTTAAAAACTCACCTAAGGTTTGGATGCCTTGAATTTTATCTTCTCTAATATCACAAATACGTTGTTCAACAATTTTGTAATAAGCATGAGCGGCACCAAAGCGATATTGGCTGTTAGATATATGGCTTTCTACTTCAGCAGCTAATTGTGTTAATTGGTCGAGTAGTTCCTTATCATCACTGTCTTTCTGCGCCATTCCTGTCGTTAGTTTAGATAAACGCTGTTCAGCTTCGGAGACCTTAGGCGCTAGGTCTTGTGCCATAGGGAAGGCTAATAAAGCCATCACTCGGTACACTTCAATTTCAAATAAGCGCTGCATTAATCGCCCCGCTTGTTCGGGTTGTAGTTGTTTATCTAAAATAACAAAGCGACTAAATCCATCATTATGGATACGGAAATCAGTAAAAGCTTGTGCATCATTTCCGGTCATTTTTGCGCCAACCACGGCATTGCCTTCAAAATAAGCAGAGATTTCAGTTGCAGTGGGTTGTTGTTTAGGGCAGGGGATAATAACAGCATGCGCCGCAACAATAGATTTTCCGACTAGTTTGTTTAGCCAATCAACCGGCGCTTGTTCTAATGCTGTTTTAGCAAAGGGAGAATGAATATCAACTTGCTTAACATAGAAGCAATAGGTGCTAAATTCACCATGCTGCTCCCAGTGGAACATGAAGTTATCAAAGTTAGCAGAAAAATGATTGACCTGTGTGGCAGGAGGAGCAATACCAAAGCGTTGGCATAAGGCATTTAAATGTTGGCGCTCTTGTTGTTTTTCTTCAGGGCTAACAATGAGTGCTAAGTGACTTGCGCGTACCGGTGTTGTTAAAGAAACGGGGGGGCGGGCATGAATCTCATTATGCAGATTAAAGCGTTGTGTATGGTTTTCAGGAATATGCAGTAATTTGGCCAAAATTCAGGCGCTCCCTTGCTAGAATCAATAAAAACTAGCGCACTTTGTAAAGTCGCTAGTTAATTGGGTAGAATTATAGTGCTTTAAAGCCAATATCATTACGGTAAAAAACTTTATCCCAAGAAATCTGATGGGTCAGTTTATAAGCCTCATCTTGTGCTTCTTGCAAGGTATCGCCTAAAGCACAAGCGCATAAAACACGGCCTCCAGCGGTGGTAATATTGCCGTTGATCTCTTTTGTGCCTGCGTGAAATACTTTACTATTTGCTAGGTCTTTAGTTGGAAGGCCGCTAATAATGTCACCCTTTACATAGCTATTTGGGTATCCGCCAGAAGCTAAAACAACACCTAATGCACTGCGCTCATCCCACTCAGTGGTGAGTTGATCTAAGCTTTGTGTTAAAGCCGCATCACAGAGTTCAACTAAATCACTTTTTAAGCGCATCATAATGGGCTGTGTTTCAGGGTCGCCAAAACGGCAGTTGTATTCTAAAACTTTAAGTGTGCCATCCGGTTTAATCATTAAACCCGCATATAAAAAACCGGTATAAGGAATGCCGTCATCTGCCATACCTTTTAAGGTAGGGTTAATAACCTCATCCATCACGCGTTGATGAATTTCAGGTGTCACAATCGGGGCAGGGGAGTATGCACCCATACCGCCAGTGTTTGGCCCTTTATCGCCATTATCACGTGCTTTATGGTCTTGAGAGCTTGCCATAGGTAGCGCTTGCTTGCCATCTGCAATAACAATAAAACTGGCTTCTTCACCGGTTAAAAATTCTTCAACGACCACACGACTACCAGCTTCACCAAAGCTATTACCTGATAGCATATCTTGTACGGCATCGATGGCTTCGGCTTCTGTCATGGCGACAATAACGCCTTTACCGGCAGCTAAACCATCGGCTTTAACAACAATCGGCGCACCTTTTTTCTTGATATAGCTGACAGCCGCATCAACATCGGTAAATGTTTCATATTCAGCGGTAGGGATTTTATGGCGTGCCATAAAGTCTTTACAGTACTTTTTAGAGCCTTCTAGTTGCGCGGCCTTTGCTGATGGACCAAAGCATTTTAATCCTGCTTCTTGAAAGGTATCAACAATACCCATGACTAAAGGGACTTCAGGACCAATGATAGTTAGGTCAATTTTTTCTGTTTGCGCGAAATTTAATAAACCTGCAATATCTTCTACTGATAAATCAATGTTGGTTAATTTACTTTCCAGTGCTGTGCCTGCATTACCAGGTGCGACAAAAACAGTCTCTACTTTAGGTGATTGGCTCGCTTTCCAAGCAAGAGCATGTTCACGACCGCCACTGCCGACAATAAGAATTTTCATAGGATTTTAAAGGAGTAAGAAAGAGAGGGAAGGGTAGATGTGCTGACATATTTAATAATTATGCAGGATGGGTAGAACGTAGCACCAGTCTTTTCGGTGCGTAGTGAAACCCATCAATCTCATGTCAAAATGATGGGTTTCGCAAAAAACGCTCTACCCATCCTACGTAAAAATTTTAGTGTCTAAAGTGACGCATGCCAGTAAAGACCATGGCAATATTATGTTCGTCAGCGGCTTCGATCACTTCGTTATCACGCATAGAGCCACCTGGCTGAATAACTGCAGTAATACCCGCTTCAGCTGCAGCGTCTAAACCGTCTCTAAATGGAAAGAAGGCATCTGAGGCCATCACTGAACCTTCAACAACTAAGCCTTCATCGGCGGCTTTAATGCCTGCAACTTTAGCAGAGTAAACACGACTCATTTGACCTGCTCCTACGCCTATCGTACGACCATTTTTGCAATAAACAATGGCATTAGATTTTACAAATTTAGCCACTTTCCAGGTGAATAATAAATCCGCTAATTCTGCTTCTGTCGGTTGGCGTTTAGTGACTACTTTCATATCGGCAATGCTAATTTCACCAAAATCTTTATCTTGCACTAATAAACCACCGGAGACACGTTTATAGTCTAAAGCAGATGATTTAGTTGTTGCCCATAGCCCGCACTCTAATACGCGAACATTTTTCTTGGCGGCTAAAATAGTTTGTGCATCAGCACTCACGCTTGGTGCAATAATCACTTCAACAAACTGGCAGCTGATAATTTTAGCGGCTGTGGTTTTATCTAACTCACGGTTAAACGCAATAATGCCGCCAAAAGAAGAAGTAGGATCCGTTGCATAAGCTAAATCATAAGCTTCTAGTAAGCTATCGGCTTCAGCAACACCGCAAGGGTTGGCATGTTTTACAATGACACACGTTGGTTTGTCGTTAAATGTTTTAACACACTCTAAAGCAGAATCTGTATCAGCAATATTGTTATAAGATAATTCTTTACCTTGTAGCTGTTTTGCAGAAGAAATGGTGCCGATTGCTGGATTTTTTTCTTGGTAAAAAGCAGCGTTTTGATGAGGGTTTTCACCGTAACGTAGGTCTTGTGTTTTATTAAATTGTAAAATTAAAGTATCAGCAAAACCTTGTTGATTAACCTTGCCTAAATAAATAGCAATGGCTGTATCGTAGTTGGCTGTGTGCTCAAAACTTTTTAGTGCTAAGTTAAAACGTGTTTTTTGTTCTAGCTGATTATTATTGCTCGTTAATTCAGCTAAGACGCTGCTGTAATCATTATGGTCAACAACAATGGCAACATCATTATGATTTTTAGCAGCGGCACGGATCATAGTTGGTCCGCCAATGTCGATGTTTTCAATCGCTGTTGCTAAGTCACAGTCAGGTTTAGCAATGGTTTCTTCAAATGGGTAGAGATTAACCACAACCATATCAATAGGATTAATGCCATTTGCAGCCATAATGTCATCATCAATACCGCGACGACCTAAAATTCCACCGTGTACTTTTGGGTGTAAGGTTTTAACACGACCACCCATCATTTCAGGAAAGCCCGTGTAATCAGAAACCTCAGTTACTTTTACATTGTTTTCGGATAAGAGTTTTGCAGTTCCACCGGTAGATAAAAGCTCAATTCCCATTTTGTCGAGTTCACGGCAAAAATCAAGAATACCCGTTTTATTAGAAACGCTAATTAAGGCGCGATTGACTGTTTTTTTCATAAGAATGTATTAAAGATGTAAAAGTTTAAGATAATTTATAGAGATCTAATTTTTTGCGTAATGTGCTACGACTCATACCTAAAATTTGTGCTGCTTTTGTTTGATTAAAATTAGCATAGCTTAGAGTTGCTTCCAATAATGGTTTTTCAGTCTCAGCTAATACCATTGCATGTAATCCGGTTGCATCAACGCCATCCAATTGCTTTAAATAGAGCTCAACAGCTGTTTTTACTTGTGCAGATAAAATAAGAGTAGGTGAATTGTTAGCAGTCATTATTTAAAGATGAGTCGGCGGTGTGAAAATTTAGAATTAATGGAGCTTTGTTGCAAAAAGGTCAAAAGCCTGTTGTAATTCTGAGGAATCTGTTTGGTAAATTTCGCTTTTAGTTGCGGGGGGTAATGAGCCTAAATGGTCAAAATACCAGCCGATATGTTTACGAGCTATTCTAACACCATTAAGTTCTCCGTAGAATAGATAAAGTGCTTGTAAATGTGATTGTAAAATAGACTGTATTTGCGGCAAGGCCATGGGTGGTAAGTGCTTGCCTGTGTTTAGGAAATGTTGGATTTCTTGGAAAAACCACGGGCGACCTTGTGCGCCACGGCCAATCATAATGGCATCTGCGGAAGTATAATCTAAAACTTTCTGGGCTTTTTCAACACTAGTGATATCCCCGTTTGCAATGATAGGAATACTCACCGCTTGTTTGACTAATTTTATGGTGTCGTACTCTGCATTCCCTTTAAAAGCACAAGCACGGGTACGACCGTGAATGGTTAATGCGGAAATGCCACATTGTTCTGCTATTTGAGCGATGCGGACTGCATTTCTATTATCCTGATCCCAACCTGTACGGATTTTTAGTGTAATGGGAATGGAGGTTGCCTGAACAATGCTTTCTAAAATATTTTGTACTAAAGGTTCATCACGTAATAAAGCGGAGCCGGCGGCAACTGAGCATACTTTTTTTGCTGGGCAACCCATGTTGATATCAATGATTTGTGCGCCTCGCTTTTGGTTAAGCAAGGCTGCAGCTGCCATTTGTTCTGGGTTAGTTCCTAGTATTTGTACCGCGCGTAAGCCTGTTTCACCTGATTGGTCTGCTTTTAATAAGGTGCGACGATGTTTTTGTAGAGCGGGATTTGAAGCGACCATTTCTGAAACAGCTAAACCAGCCCCAAACTGTTTACAAAGATTTCGAAAAGGGCGATCGGTCGCTGAAAATCAGGGAAACGGAGCGCAGCGAAGTGATGATTTTTAGTCGGCAGTAGGCGACAGGGAAATTCGCCAATCCGAAGTGAACTGGTCAGTTCGCTCGGGAGGCAAGTAGTTATCCCGACAGCGGTCAAGTCATTTGAGGTAGACTTAACGAAGCAGTGTTTTTTGCGTAGTTGAGTTGGACGCAGGACGAACTGGGGCTCCCATAAATCGCTCCGTGCTGAATGAAGATTGGCGATAGGACATCCCAATGTTTCATGAAGTAGGAATGGCGCGCCTAAATTCCTGCCATAGGCGCAAGAATTAGATTATTTTCAAGAGTATAAGGGCCGATCTTCATTGTTAGCGTATGCCATGTCTTTATAGGTCGCCTATGATACCGTAAAAATGAAGAGACAGTGATTCTAAGTGTGTGAATCAGTTAATGTTTTTGTAGTGTATGAATATGCAGTTTCAAAATAACATGATCAGGAACAGCGATCTTTAGCCGCTGCTACCAAAAACACCCTGCATTAATATTCTGCGCTTTATCTAAGTATTCTGGCTAATGGCCAAAACAGCCACCTCCATTATTACACCCTACAGTGATTCCGATTGCTAACCAAAGAAAGAGCATTACGCATACATACAACCCTACGGTTAATGTTTTTAGACCTCGATGAGGTATAGATATTTGTGTGATTGTGAATATGCCGCTTAAAATAAAAAATAATTGAGCCCATAAAAAAATTGGCTGAACCCCATTATCAGGGCTATACCCAAAATTCATTAAAATAGATAAAATTAAAGGTATATACCCAAGCTACTTGAAGGTGCTCGCTTAATGGAACCGCGATCTTTAGTCGCGGAATGCTTGATATGTGACTGCAGCGGCTGAAGATCGCTGTTCCATTTAGTTAAAATCACGCATCTTCATTTATTTTGGGTATACAAAGAATAGACCAGAAAAGAAAGAATGATTTTTTATTCATATGGTAATTATCTTACTTATAACTACTTACATATTATGACCAAAGTGATCCATACTCATCATTTCCATGTTTTGCATATCATGCATCATCTCTTTAAACCCACTATCTGATGCTAAAAACCTCACGCCGTTGTACATTGTTAGGCAGCCCATCGCCATCATGATAATAGCGGCACCTTTTAGCATAAGTCCACGCGCTTTAGTTCCCAGTTTGCCAAAAGCAAAAGTGACCACTAGCATGGTTGGTAATGTACCAATGCCTAACGCTAACATCATTAAACCGCCTTCTGCAGGGGAAGGGGCAGATGTCGCATTGACTGCCATTGCGAAAGTGAGAGGGCAAGGCATTAGACCATTTAGTAAGCCTCCCATGCTTGCACCTAATGCAGAACCTCGTTTGGCTGCTGCCATAAAAATACGGTTAAGGATTTTTGTTGGCATAAATTTCATAGAAAATTGCCAAGGAGAAATACCTACAATTCCCATGGCTAAGACGATAACGAAAAAGCCTATCCCAACTTGAAGGAAACCTTGAATTCGGCCTATTAAGCCAGTTGAGACTAATGCGGCGCCCATTAGTGCGGCGGTAATGCCGACTATGGTATACATAGTAATACGTGCTGCGTGGTAACTTAGATAAGGCCAGACACTTTTTTTCTCTGTTTTCATAAAGAAACCAGCAACTAAAGCACCACACATACCAGCACAATGCCCGCTGCCTAAAAATCCAGTCATAAGAGCAAGTGCGTAAACCGTATAATCAAGGTTTGCAAAAAATTCAGTCACATTATTTTCCGTTAATACGTAATGAGTTGACGATTACTGACACAGAACTTAGTGCCATTGCCGCTGAGGCAATCATTGGGTTAAGTCTGCCTACTGCAGCAATAGGTATGGCAATGGTATTGTAGCCAAAAGCCCAAAAAAGGTTTTGTTTGATGATTTTCATAGTAAGAGTACTAAGTTCAATCGTTTCAGCAACTTTAGCAATATCACCATTAACTAAGGTTAAATCAGCTGACTCGATGGCTATATCTGTTCCATGACCAATTGCAAAACCTACGTTTGCAGCAGCCAAAGCGGGGGCATCATTTATGCCATCGCCTATCATACCGACTGCGCCACCTTCATTTTGAATACGATGTATTTCTTGTAATTTTTGTTCCGGCGTTGCATGTGCAATAACCGATTCAATGCCGACTAAATTAGCAATATGTTGTGCCGTTTCAATGGTGTCGCCTGTTACCATTAGAGTTTTTATGTTGAGCTTATGTAAGGCTGCAATGGCTTGTTTAGCAGACTCCCTAGGTTGGTCAGCGATACCAAATAACGCGCTTGCTTTACCGTTAAAGGCGATGAAAACAGGGGTTTTTCCTGATAAACCTAAGCTAGAAACATGAGGCAATAATTCAGAGATATCAATAGATTGCTCTTCTAGCCAAGCTTGGTTACCAATAAGGACTTCATAGTGGCCTACTTTCGCCTCTAAGCCCCTCCCGGCAGTTGCTTGGAAGTTTTTAACGGCTTTTAAGTCAAAGTCATATTCATTATTCGCGAAATTAACGATTGCTCGGGCTAAAAAGTGTTCAGAATTATGTTCAGCAGATGCAATGTGAGTCAGTAGTATTTCATCATCGAGTTGGCTAATATTGATAAAGTCAGTGACTTGTGGCTTACCTTCGGTAATCGTGCCTGTTTTATCAAAAATAATAGTCGTTAGGTGGGTTGCAGTTTCTAAGCTTTCACCATTACGAATATACACACCGCGCTTTGCTGATTGTCCTGTGCCAACCATAATGGCTGTGGGTGTTGCCAAGCCTAAGGCGCAAGGACAGGCAATTAATAAAACAGTTACTGCGCTACTGAATGCAAAGCTAAAAGGTGCGCCAGCTAATGTCCATGAAGCTAAAGTGAGGCCTGAAATTACCATAACGCTCGGTACAAAAACAGCTGAAATTTTATCGACTAATTTTTGTACGGGAAGTTTAGCTGCTTGTGCGTGATCTACCATAGTAATAATGCCAGCAAGCACTGTATCCATACCAACGGCGGTTGCTTTTATGGTCAAAACGCCTGTGCCATTAACACAGCCACCAATAACGCTATGGTCAATTTCTTTTACTGCAGGTAAGCTTTCTCCAGTGACCATAGACTCATCAACCGTAGAAATACCAGAGATAACTATGCCATCAGTTGGAATTTTTTCACCCGGACGAATTAATAACATGTCATTTAATTCAATGTCATCAATCGCAATGGTTAATTCGCGTCGGTCTTTTAATAAAGTGGCAGTTTGTGGCTGTAGATCAACTAATTTACGAATTGCTTCGCCTGCTTTACCTTTTGCACTTTCTTCCATATAACGCCCAAGAAGAACAAAGGAGATAATGCTAGCTGCCGCTTCAAAATAAAGATGGCCACGGCCACGAATTAAAGCAGGTAGGCTATAGCCATAAGCCGAACCAACACCGATAGCAATTAAACTATCCATATTAGCATTGCCCATTTTTGCTAAACGCCATGCTTTTCTGAAGAAAGTTCCGCCGGCGGCAAAAACAACAGGGGTTGTTAATGCAAATTGAAACCAATGGTAAAAACGTCCTGCGGGCATTGCCATGCCTATTGCCACAACTGGGGCACTGAGAACGCTGGCCCAAATAAATCTTTTTTTAGCGCTGGCCAGGCGCAGTCGCTCCTTTTCAATGAGCTCCTGTCTTTGCGTTAAAGTATCCATTAAGTTGGCTTGATAGCCTATTTTTTGGATAATATCCGCAGTATCACTACGGGATAGATGTCCTTCAACGGTTGCAATTGCTGAGGCAAAATTAACGGATGCTGATTTAACGCGTGGATCACGCTTTAAAGTCATTTCTAACAATAAAGCACAAGAAGCGCAGCTCATACCTTCAATAGCAAGGCTAATATCTTGTACTGGGCTATCTGCATCATAGGGAATATTAGATTTTGGAGCGCTAATCTTCTTTTTACCTATGTTACCTAGCACCATATCTAATAAGGTGAGTAGGTTTTCTGTTGGCAATTTTTCTTGATCAAAATAAATTGTTACTGAACCAATCTCAGGGACTGATTTCATGGATTTTATTTCTGGGCGCTTTTTTAAAATAATCTCAAAGATATAAGTCCGTTCAGGGTCTTTTTTTAAAATTGGAACGCAAATTCGAATACGATTTTTTATCTTATGATAAAGCGTAAAGTTTTTAGCTTGGAAATCAGAGCTCATTATCTCTATTTGCTTTTTGTCGTTTTAGCACGGATAAATAAATACATAAGGTAAAACGTAGCTAACCAGTTGTAACGATATTTAAGAGGAGCTAATAACCATTTTTTTGTGATTAACTTCCAGTGAGTCTTAATTAGGAAGAGTAGTAAAATGTCATTAAAAAAAGTAATTAGGTATTTTTCTGGATTATCTAAAATATCCTTTTTTTTTAAACCAAATTTAGCAAGTATACTAACGGCTTGTGCGGTTTCCTTGGTTTCAGTATATTTGTCTTTCGCCCAACGAGTACCTTTCCAATTGGACAATGACTGCTTGATAAGAGTAGCCGTTTTGTTTGGTTCAGGCTTTTCTTTTAGTAAACCTTGTTCTTCCGCAGTAGTGACTAAGCTAAAAAGTTGCGCAATTAAGTCATTAAAGTCTAGTGTTTCAGCAATAAAACGAATAGATAATTTTTGTTTATTTCTAAATAAATTAACGCGATATACCCCGTTTATTTGAAGGAGCGCATCATTAAAAAAATTAGCGGCTTCTTCATGGCAAAGGCACTTTGGTATTTGTAGCCTTACATGGCCTGAAGCGTTGTAACGTAATATAATTTCTTGTTGTATGGACATGTAAGTATAGGGGTTGTCTGAGTAAGAGGATAAAGGAATTACTGCTTAAAATAATTCCTTTTGTTCTTATTTGCTGAGGAGCTAAGTGCTTAGGTGTTATTAATTTAACTGCTTTTTACGCAGGATTTTTTTTCATATTCAAGGCGTATAAATTAGCGCATAGCAAGCTACGCAACAATTTATGCAACGCTGAAGATGAGAAAAAAGACCAGTAAAAATGTTAAATTAATTATGCCTAGGTGCTTAAATGCTAATCTTCGCTTTCTTTTGTTTCCGCAACCATGTCTTCAATGTTTTCTTTTTGTTGTAGTACGAAGTCTTTGCCTTTTTCACCAGCAGAATTAACTGAAGAGATAATCTCTTTTCTGTACTTGTGTGCGTAATAACCAGCAGCGATACCAATACCTAAAATTAAAAGAGGGTGCTTTGTAAGTTTGCTCATAATTGATTTTCCAGATTGCGCGCCTGCCGACATAACAGCGCCTTTAATTAATGTAGAGGGGATTTCATGCTTACTAATGGTACGTATGATTTTTTTAGCTTGTTTATCTTGTTGCTGAGACATTTTGACTACTCAAAATCAGGAGTGGATTATTTTGTGCTTGTTTCTTCTTCAGGAAGTAAGCTGTCTTTGTTTAGCATTTGAAAAATGCCTTGGCAGCCTTCGCAGCAAAAAGTTTTTCCACCTTCTTTGGTTAATAAGGTGAAGCCTGTAACCTCAACAGGGAGGCCGCATAGATCGCAAGATTTTTTTTCGTCTGCCATAGCTTAATGATTAAGAAGGAGGAATAGTTAGTTTGATTATACTAGAGTAACAAATGAGTGTTGTTTTTTTTTCTGCTGCTGGATCAAAGGGTAAGCTTAATGTGTTGAGCCTTGTAACTGACACTCAGCATCTTCAGAGCAAGCTTCTTTTAATGATTGTAAATTATTTTCTTGAGTATTATTGCAAATACGCGTTGAGGCTTTCATTAATACGATGCGCATAGCGCCTGTTAAGCTTGAGCCTACACCTAGGCGTGCTGCCACAGCAGGTAATACAATAAATGATGCAACGGCTAGTCCAGCGCCAACTAATAATGCACCATTTGAGATGCCTGATTCTTGTTGTAGTGTATTTTGTTGGCTCATTTTAAATCCTAAAATAAATGCGACTAGTATTTATAGTAAAGCGATAATTGTGCCAATATTTAACTTATTGAATTTATGAGTTTTTATTTTTTTCGACTGAAAAAAAGGTATAAAAAATAAGGGATATGCAAGGGGGGGGCTAGTTATATAACATAGTTTAATTAATCGCTAATGCTACTTTGAATTCTAGGGTAAAACTTTGTTGGTGACTTATGTTCTGCGTAGCATCAGTCTTTAAAGCAATAATTAAGTTATAAGCTCTCCGTCACTGCACAAACAAAGGTTTTTAAGTATTCGGTTTCTGCAATGGCCGGGTGGATTGGGTGGTCCGGTGCTTGTTCGCCCGATGAAACTATAGATAAGTGTCTATCAATATGGCGAGCAGAAGTACGTAGAATATAGTGTAGGTTAGCGCGGCTTAAATGATAGGAGCAAGAAGCAGAAACTAAGATGCCATCTTTTGCTAATACTTGTAAGGCAAGGTGGTTTAGACGACGATACGCTTCGTAACCTGCTTTAAAATCTTTTTTGCGTTTAACTAAAGCGGGAGGATCTAAGATGATAACGTCAAAACGCTTTTTGTCTAATCGCGCTTGTTTTAAAAATTCAAACACATCACTTTTAATGAACTCGACTTTATCACCAACATTATTAAGTTGTGCATTTTCAGTGCCTACAGCAACTGCGCTTGCTGATGCATCAACACAAGTTACCTGTTCAGCTCCATTGGTTGCCGCAGGTATTCCCCATGCGCCAGTGTAAGAAAATAAATCTAAAACAGTTCTATTTTTTACAATTTTAGCAAGCTCTGCGCGACTACTTCGGTGATCATAAAACCAGCCTGTTTTTTGGCCATTAAGTACATCGACTTTAAATTGAGTATTATTTTCTTCAATAATGACTTCTTTAGGAAGCTCGCCATATATCACTTCGGATTCTGTTGAGAGACCTTCTAATTCACGTTGTGGATTATCATTTTTAAGTAAAATTGCTTTAGGCTGTAAAAGCTCAACTAATACTTCAACAAGCGGTTCTTTTTGGCGCTCAATTCCAGCTGTGGTAATTTGTACGGATAATACATCACCAAAGCGATCAATCACTAAACCAGATAGACCGTCACTTTCACCAAAGACTAGGCGATAAAAAGGTTTATCATAAAAACGTTCGCGTAGAGCAAGTGCTTTAGATATACGCGAGGTGAATAATTTATTGCCTAGTTTTGCATTGGCTTTTCTAGAAAGTAGACGAGCGCAAATTAAGGTATTAGGGTTGATATAAGCCGCGCCCATCACTTGGCCGTTGCTTGCAAGAACTTGTACTAAGTCACCTGCAGTAAACTGGGTAAGCGGCGTACGTTTAGTGTCGACTTCGTTACTAAAGACCCAAAGATGGCCTTGGCGTAAGCGTTTGTCTTCATTTTTTTTTAAGATGAGTTCTGGATGTGCCATAGGTGTGGTTTGTATGAAATTTAATTTTGATTATTATAGCTAACTACAGGACAGGGAAGCATTATTTAATAGAGTGTTGCTCTGGTAGACCTGTTGTGACTGGAGCAAAGTATGAATCGGAAAGTTAATTGCTAATAAGTAAACCCCCAGCTCTGCTGGGGGACTCACAAAGTTTGACAATTACGGGAATCATCGAGATTCTCCTTATCTGTGAACCGCCTAAAGTTCAAAAGATAAGGAAAAAATGATGAAACCAGAAAATAGTTTAAA
>JAJJBE010000168.1 GCA_020996635.1 Bathymodiolus brooksi methanotrophic gill symbiont | reverse complement strand
AGCAAAAAGAAAAAACCAACAGTGTGCAGAATTATATGAGCGCTTGTCTAAAAAAGGAAAACCTGAAAAGGTAATAAAAGTAGCCATTGCCCACAAGCTTGTACGTCAAATTTTTGGAGTTATAAAAAATGGGTCAACTTTCTCAAAAGAGTACGCTTAATGATAAAATAAAGTTGACATTAAGCACAGTTCATCCCTGCATACTTCTAGCGGGGATCTTGCTGTATGCTAGACTCTCGGCAAAAGACCTTGGGAGTGATGAGGGGTAGCTTCAAGTGGTTTAGGTATAAATAGAATAATAATATTTAAAGAGTAAAATTTGTTATGGCAAAAAAACTTATCAAGTCAGATTTACATGAAGCACTAAGCTTATGTAAAGGTGCCTTCTTATCGGCGGCTGGATTTAGCTTAGTAATAAACTTATTAATGCTAACACCTACCATATATATGTTACAATTGTATGATCGGGTACTGAGCAGTCGCAGCCAAGAAACATTAGTCATGTTAATGTTAATTGTCGTTGCTATTTTTGTAACACATAGGCGCGCCATTCCTACTTCATGAAACATTGGGATGTCCTATCGCCAATCTTCATTCAGCACGGAGCGATTTATGGGAGCCCCAGTTCGTCCTGCGTCCAACTCAACTACGCAAAAAACAC
>JAJJBE010000044.1 GCA_020996635.1 Bathymodiolus brooksi methanotrophic gill symbiont | reverse complement strand
AAGCAGTGTTTTTTGCGTAGTTGAGTTGGACGCAGGACGAACTGGGGCTCCCATAAATCGCTCCGTGCTGAATGAAGATTGGCGATAGGACATCACAATGTTTCATGAAGTAGGAATGGCGCGCCTATTTGGTATCAGTTTTATCTTTATGTTTGTCGGTGGGATTTTCAGTTTATCAACCGCTAATCATCATAAATCTATTAAATATATGGCTATTATGATGCCATTCTTATTTTTATTTATCGATGTCGCATCTTGGTGGCTGACAAAATTCAGCCCACATTTTGCATGGCTCGTCATTTTAGGTGGTACTGGTTTAGGGCTATCGTTTACTTATATGTGGTTTATATCACTCTACCAAATGTGGGTTTTACCTAAGAAATTAGACCATGAAGATAGGTGCAATGCTCTTTTTAGGTGATGTTCACCCAGTTTTAGATATAAACACCACCTTCCATTTCTAATGGAGAAGTAACTGTTTAAATAAACAACTAAGTAGCCCCGAACATTTAATTTAACGTTTCGTAAGGGCAATCCCCAATGCCAGTAAGTTAAGCGCAAGTAATTGATATTTAATAACTAAAATACTTGTTTTGTCGAAATATAAGAGAAACTTTAGCTTCTAAAGGATTGATGTTATTAGAGTGGTTAAAAAAACCTCGTTT
>JAJJBE010000242.1 GCA_020996635.1 Bathymodiolus brooksi methanotrophic gill symbiont | reverse complement strand
GGATCAAGAAGGTTTCTAAGCTGGTTGGCGCTCGGGATTAAATGAACACCAAATAGGCTCTGGGCATTGTTTTTGCCGTGCTCTTTTTCCATCGTATTCTGGTAATCTAAAAAGGAGGGGGACTGCATAAAGAAAACAGAAAAGGCGCTGAGAGCAGCATCTGGCATCGCATACTTTTGATAAACACCATTACCGCTACATGCGTCGGGCAAGTTTTCAAATGCCTGCTTGATCTGTCCAATCAAATTTGATTGCGTGAAGCTTGTTATTGTTTCAACGGTATCTATCACTGGTTGGTTTTTTTAACTAGGAATTAAAGTTATTTTATCACTGAACCCTAAATTGAGAATTGCTGGGCTGTCACAATAACTTTAAAACGCAACAAAACAGCTATCTTGAACTAACAAATCTAAAACCTCTTCTTGAGCATCTTGAGCTTGCTTAAAAACCGCAAACAAAGCCTCTTTTTCCATGTTTAATATCACCCGGTATTCTAACGGGATTTCTCGCCATACAATGTCACTTGTTAAACTGTCAATTCTTGGTAATTTACATAACAAAGCAGCAATATGGATTATTTTTGCATCAAGATGATGCGCACCTTGCCATTCTGACTCTAACTGATATTCAACCGCTTGATAGATAGCAGCAGGTAATCGCCACATTTGCAATAACTCAGCACCCACAGAAGCAAAATCAAGTGCTTCTAGTGCTGACTCAGTACCTATATGTACCGCTAGTTCATACATCAATTGTGAAATAATTAAACTACCGATATTACGCAAAAACCCTATAATAAATAAACTTTCACTATGCAATCCACCGTTCTTTTTTGCCAATAATCGAGCCATTAACCTACAATAAACAGCTTCTCGCCAAAATTGACTTAAATCCACTCGCCCTGATCATTTCTGCTCAAATACATCAATCACTGACAAGGATAAAATTAAGTACAGTATTTCTTCGGCACCAATAATTGTAATACCGCATTCAATACTATCAACAGGTGATTGATGGTTATATAAATGACTATTAATTAAACTTAACAAGCGCTCACTTAAACGGGGTGTTTTAGCAATAAAATGAGCAATTTCGATTGCTGATATTTGCGGATCATGAACAATACGCGCGATATCCTGATATCGTTCTGGCATAACAAATAATTGCAGAATATCTTCGACTGTAGGAGCAGTATTATTAGACATGTTTTTTCTTATAAAAGAATAAAACCTGACGCACATATTTTTGTGTTTCAGGATAGGGAGGTATTTTATTACTATACCGCTTGACAGTATTTTCTCCCGCATTATAGGCAGCTACCGCCAGCTCAAGTTTATTTGGGAAAAGTGACATCAAATATTTTAAATATCGCGTCCCAGCAAATACATTTTGCTTTGGGTCCGTTCGGTTATTTGCACCATACTGCTTTGCTGTACCCGGCATCAATTGCATCAAACCAACCGCACCCGCAGTAGAAATTGCATTGGCATCATAGGCTGATTCAGCACGAATAACCGCATGAATCAAAGCTTCATCAACCTTATATTTTTGCGCTGCGGCTAAAATAATCGAGCTATATTTTTTCTTATTACCCGCCATTACCTTAAGTGCTGCATTATAAGATTTTGGACGAGTACGAATAATTAACCGATATTTTTTATGATTAGGCCTGTCGGTAAAATAGCTATGCCCATTTTTATCGGTATATTTATAGATATCTGCATAAACTAAAGAACTATCAGTAGCAATAGTACTAAACCACAGCACAAAAAAAACAATCCCTATTTTCACCGTTTTTTATTCTTAGAATCCTGCATGCCAAAAACAATCACTGTTGCCACAAAAACCCCTGTCAGCATGATATTTTCTTGGGATGCTCCTAATAAATAAGCACCAGCCCAGCCCCCCATGCCTACACCAGTAAAAGCTAAACTACGCATTAACCGACAAAAAGCACAATTTCTATTTCTATTTCTACCATACCCACGCATTGTTAATTACTCCTAGACTCAATTAAGTCAGACATCAATTCAAGATTACCTCGAGTATCATTCAAAGCAGCGATATAACAATAATCGTCACCACCCGCATCTAAAAATATAGCTTGATTGGTTATATTTATTTCTTCCAAAGTTTCTAAACAATCAACAGAAAAACCTGGACAAATAATATCTATCTTGTTAAAATTTCGCTCCGGCAATGCCATTAAGGCTTCAACACAATAAGGCTGCAACCACTTTGCACGCCCAAACCGGGATTGAAAGACAATTTTCCATTCATCTGGCTTTAACTCTAAAGCCTCCGCAATTAACTTAGCGCTCACATGACACTGATCAAAATAAGGGTCCCCCCATTTTGTTAGCTGTGCAGGCAAACCATGGAAAGACATTAACAAGAGTTTGTTTTTTGGTTTTTTTCGCCATGCCTTTTCAACTGACTCGGCAATGGCTTTTATATAATAAGGAGATTGATGATAATCACTAACAAAGCTAAGCTCTGGAATATATCGCCATTGTTGCAATTCACGCGTCACCGCATCAAAAACACTGGCTGTTGTTGTTGAAGAATATTGAGGGTAAACAGGGATAACAATAAGTTGATCAACTTTTTCTTGTTTAAATTCACGCAAAATAGAAGTTAAAGCAGGCTGCCCATAACTCATTGCTGCCTTTATACTGATTGTAGAATCTTTTTTATAAAATCGATTTAACTTAGCCACCAACGACTCAGTCAATACGATTAAAGGCGACCCTGCTTCTGTCCAAATTTCCTTATATACCTTGACCGACTTAAAAGGTCTAAAGGGTAAAATAAAGAAATTTAAAATAGCCCACCATAAGAGTCTTGGCAAATTAACGACTCTTGGATCACTTAAAAATTGCTTCAAAAATCGCCGAACAGCTAGAATACTGGCTTTATCTGGCGACCCTAAATTGACGATTAAAACACCGCGTTTTTTAGCCGTCACAATAACCCTCTTTTAACGATTAATTAAACTTAGGAATTCAGCGCGAGTCCCTTTATCTTCACGAAAAATACCCTTCATTGCTGAAGTTGTCATAACAGAATTCTGCTTTTCAACGCCGCGCATCATCATACACATGTGCTTAGCCTCAATAACAACAGCAACACCGCGTGCATCGATGGCTAATTCAATCGCATCAGCAATTTGCTTGGTTAAGTTTTCTTGAATTTGTAAGCGACGCGCATACATATCAACAATACGTGCTAATTTAGATAAACCCAATACTTTACCTTGAGGTAGGTAAGCAATATGACATTTACCGACAAAGGGCAACAAATGATGTTCACATAAAGAATATAATTCAATATCTTTTACAATGACCATATCTTCAGTTTCTGAGGCAAAAATCGCACCGTTTAAAACTTCATCTAATTTTTTTTCATAGCCATTATTTAAAAACTTAAATGCTTTAGCCGCTCTCTTAGGTGTATCCACTAAGCCTTCGCGCGTAATGTCCTCGCCAATTGCTTCAATAATTTTACTGAAATATTCTTCCATCATTTGTCTCTAAAATAAAATAACTGTTAATTATACATCATAGTCGTACTAAATTTAACGCCTGCAACACCACCTTCTCATCAGCACCTGCTTTGGGTGCTTTTTCACTTAACTCTCGTCGCCATGCTCTTGCACCAGCGATACCATGAAACAAACCTAATATATGGCGCGTGATGCTATGCAACTTCACACCTTTGCGGAGTTGATCTTGAATATAAGGGATTAATTCCAATACAATCTCATGCCGTGTTTTAATGGCTGCATTCCGCTGGTACAACAAATTATCTACTTCAGCCAACAAGTAAGGGTTATGGTAGGCCTCCCGACCAATCATTACGCCATCGAGCGTTTGCAATAATTCTTTAGTTTGCTCTAAACCAGTCACCCCGCCATTAATAATAATTTCTAACTGTGGGAAATCTTGTTTAATCTGCTGAACAATATCATAACGCAAAGGGGGGAGTTCACGGTTTTGTTTGGGTGATAAGCCCGACAACCACGCTTTACGCGCATGCACAATAAATGTCTCACACCCAGCTGAACTAACTACCTCAATAAAATTCACTAACGCATCGTAAGAATCCAAATCATCTATCCCAATGCGTGACTTTACCGTTACCGGTAGTATCGTAGCAGAGCGCATTGCCTCGACGCATTCAGCAACCAACTGTGGCTCTGCCATTAAACAAGCACCAAAACGACCATTCTGCACTCGGTCACTTGGACAACCAACATTTAAATTCACTTCATTATAAGCATAATCCTCTGCAGTTTTGCTGCATAAAGCTAAATCCTCTGGCGAGCTTCCCCCTAACTGCAATGCAATCGGCTGCTCTTCTTCATTAAAACTTAAATGCCGCTGGCGATCACCATGAATAATAGCCCCCGTGGTCACCATTTCACTATATAAAACGGTATGCTTTGTTAATAATCGATAAAAATATCGACAGTGGCTGGTCGTCCAATCGAGCATTGGCGCTATGCTTAAGGTTCTATCTAATTTTGAATCAATATTTTGCATTAAAACTCATTATTTTGTTATACCTAGCCGTCAAAAAGCAATAAGATACACTATTGAAAAACACGGGACTTACTCTCTAAAATTTACGGTTTATGGATACTACACATTCACATTATTTAATTGATATTTTAGCATTGTTATTAGCAACTGTTATTATCGTTCCTGTTTTTCATAAACTACGTTTAGGTGCTATTTTAGGCTATTTAACAGCAGGAGCAATATTAGGTCCTTGGGGCTTTGCCATTATTTTTGCTACAGATGAAATCAGCTCCCTAGCTGAATTTGGTGTGATATTTCTACTCTTCATTTTAGGAATTGAATTAAACCCCAAAAAACTATGGCAAATGCGCAAATTAGTTATTGGTTTAGGATTCAGTCAACTATTGTTGACTGCTATGGTCATATATTTGTTTTGTTTATTATTTAACCTGTCTCCGCAAACATCACTGATTATAGCTTTTGGGCTTTCGCTTTCTTCCACCGCATTTTGCTTAAACTTACTAGCAGAACGTGGCGGTATTTCTACAGAAATGGGACAAATGTCCTTTGCTATTTTATTATTACAAGATATTGCAGTCGTGCCTTTATTAGCACTTATTTCTATGCTTGCTGGGGGTGATATTAGCGCAGGTGATTCCGGACTTAATATCCTTTATGCTGCTCTCTCTATTGCTGGTTTGTTGCTTGTTGGCCGGTATTTACTCAATCCTGTTTTAGATAAAATTGTTGCTAGTCAAGACCCAGAAGTTTTTGTCGCTGTTGCCGTATTACTGGTATTAAGTGTCGCTTGGATAATGGAATCCATTGGTTTATCGATGGCTCTTGGTGCATTTATAGCTGGATTGATGCTTGCAGAGTCCCATTATCGGCATCAAATTGAAGCAGACATCTTGCCCTTTCGAGGCATTTTATTGGGCTTATTTTTCATGACCATTGGTATGGGGGTTGATTTCGGCCTACTATGGGACAATTGGCTCAACATTATACTTTTAACACTAGCATTAATGAGTACTAAAGCAGGTATTATTTACCTTCTAGCTCGTTTAAACGGCACTCGTCACGACATTTCTTTGCAAGCCGGCATATTACTCTCTCAAAGTGGTGAATTTGGCTTTGTTATGTTTGGCTTTGCCGCTAGTTCTGGCCTTTTAGATACACACATCAACCAAAGCTTAATTTTAGTGATTACTTTAAGCATGATTTTTACGCCCTTTGTTGTAAAAATCAGCAATGCGTTATTATTAAGGTTTAGCAAACCAAAACTTAACAATATTAATGATAAGGTTTTTATTGAAAACTCAGATGGGCATGTCATTTTGGCTGGCTTTGGTCGGGTGGGCGCAAGAATTGGCGCACTCCTTAATGCTGCAGGTGTCAACTATATTGCCATTGACATGGATCAAGATCGAATAAAAGCAGCACGAGCTCAAGGGTTTCCCGTTTTTTATGGCGATGCCAGCAATCCAAAAATTTTACGCGCAGCAAGAGCCGAACATGCAAAAATGATCGTTCTAGCTTTAGATAACCCAAAAAACCTTGATCATATGATTCCGCTGATTCGAAAATCATATCCAGACACCCCTATTCATGCACGCGCACTAGACCGACAACATTGTGCTGATTTAATTTCCCAAGGCGTAACCTCAACGGTTTCGGAAACATTGGAAGTCAGCTTACGTCTTACAGAGGAAATTTTACTGGGCAGTGGCATCAGCGTTGAAAAAACCAAGCAAGTTATTCATGAGTTTAGGGAAGATTATTATTTAGATGTTGTGCAAAAAATAACTAAAAATAAAGTTGTTATGGGCGAATTGAGCCATTAAGCAACAGGCAAATCAGGACAATCAACTTGATTCAATTAATCAAAGTCTATATCCTTATACAGTTCGATACCTTTAACTTAGTATTTCAATAGCTCTATTAGCTATAGCACAACTTTTAGGCGGTAATTTTGGCGCGTTTTTTCCTCATTTTTTTATTTCTATTTAGCAGCAACTCTACTGCTAATACACCAGAAACGGGAGCTTTAGAAATTGCTACGAAAATACTCAAAAGTACTGAAAAATTAACTATTAATACATTAAATAAAACACTACCAGTTACTATAAGCAGTGTTATTTTTGATAATAACCTTGCATTTACCATTCAATAGAGCGGATAAAGCGATTTACCGAGAAAAAAAAGGCTATGTCACCGTTAAAGTGTTGAAAAGATTAAGTCGCTCCTAAAAGGAGCTTACCTACTAGAGAGCATAGGTATCCACACAAATCTAAAAGCTCTCTCCAGCTGGAGAGAGCTTAAAAGCGAATAAAATTCACACTTAACGATGACATAGGCAAAAAACAGACCTTAAGTTTCAGCTCTTACTAAACTGATACTCATAACTTTATAACCCATCTACAGACCATAATATTGAAATAAGATGACAAATAAAAAAAGCAATTTATCATGGAAAAATTATCTCGAGCTATGTAAACCTAAAGTTGTTTTATTGCTTGTATTTACTGCCAATGTTGGCATGTTATTAGCTGTTCCTGGTATGCCGCCTATTGCAGAATTTATTTATGCTACCCTAGGAATTGGCTTGGCTTCTGCATCTGCTGCTGCAATCAACCACTACATTGATCAAAAAGCGGATGCTGAAATGGCGCGTACAAAAAATCGCCCCTTGCCAGCGGGAGAACTAAATTCAAGCAATGTACTTATCTTTGCGGCTGTTCTTGGCATTTCTGGCATGTTATTGTTGGTTTTATTTATCAATATACTAACCGCTGTATTAACATTTTTATCGCTTATTGGTTACGCTATTGTTTATACCGTCTACCTTAAACGATTAACACCGCAAAATATCGTTATTGGTGGTGCTGCAGGTGCTGCCCCTCCCGTTTTAGGCTGGTGTGCGATGACTGGAGAAGTCCACCCTTATGCACTGTTATTATTTTTATTAATTTACGTTTGGACTCCCCCGCATTTTTGGGCATTAGCAATCGCAAGACGAGTTGAATATGCAAAAGTAAACATCCCTATGCTTCCAGTAACACACGGCACAGAGTTTACTCGCTTACATATTTTGCTTTATACTATTTTACTTTTTATTGTTACCCTACTCCCTTATTTAACGGGAATGAGTGGCTTAATTTACCTAATTCCTAGCGCAGGACTAAGCTTAGGTTTTATTTTCTTCGCTATTAAAATGATGCGTACAAAAGATGATAAAACAGCCATGCAAACCTTTGCATACTCTATTGTTTATCTTATGTTACTTTTTGCATTTTTATTGATAGACCATTACTACCGCTTTACTTTCTAATCATAAAATGAATTTTTGGGAAACAAAAAAACTATCTGAAATGACTCCTAAAGAATGGGAGTCTTTATGTGATGGCTGTGCGAAATGTTGTTTAAATAAACTAGAAGATGAAGAGACAGAAGAAATCTTTTTTACTAGCGTTGTTTGTGATCTTATTGATTTAGAAAGCTGCCGCTGCACAAAATATCAAGAGCGCACCGTATTGGTTCCAGAGTGTATTGACTTAACACAGCATGATTTTTCTGAGTACACTTGGCTTCCCGATACCTGTGCATACAAATTATTAAGTGCTGGAAAAAACTGCCTTCATGGCACCCACTAATAACGGGTAATAAAGAGAGTGTATTTGATGTAGGAGCCTCTATTCGTAGTTTTGCGATTAAAGAATCACAAGTTGACGACCTAGAAGACCATATTATTGAATGGGGATAAGCCTTTTACTTTATAAACCTTAAAAAAGGCATAAAAAAACCATACTTACTTATAGGTAAATATGGTTTTAGGTATGAAAAATAATTTAAATTTATTTTCCTAATACATCTTTACGTGTGCTTTCTGCAATGGCAGCAGCTTCCCCAATCAAATCACCAGGAACGCCTAACTCAGTTAATGTTGCACCTAAGTGCTCCATAACAGCATCAAAATGAGAATCATTTAAACCCATTTTAACTAAACGCGCATGAACAGAGCGCATATCGCCCCCCGTGTAAGTATTTGGTCCACCAAAAGCCATGGTAAAAAAAGCTTTTTGCTTATTAATTTGCTCTTCCATATTCGTTTTACCAAAAAAACGATTGATACGGTAATCACTCAGTACTTTACGGTAAAAAAGTTCCACTGCTGCATTAACAGCCGCTTCACCACCAATTCTTTCATATAAAGTTGCAGATGCTGATTCTTCACTCATGTTATTTCCTCTTTTTTTGTTATTGTTATTATTGCGTCATCAATATTAGCAATTAATGACAGAGGATGCAATCGCAGTTTTTTTTAAAAAATCAACGACTAAAAAAATCACATACAAAATATCAGGCATTCACAAAAACCTTTGTAATATAAGGATATTTTCATTCTTCATGTCCCACGACTACTTTCTATCTAGTGACATTTTTAAAAATCTATTCCTGCTTTTACACAGTTTAAAACACCATAACTATAGGCTTCATTTAAGGACTCAAAAACAGGCTTCATGCTACTATTTTTTGCTTCTAATAAATTTAAGATTTCATCTTGTATGGTTTTAAGCTCTTGCTCACTAAGCTCAACTACATCCTTCACTTCTATAACTCCTTGCTCAATACCAGAAGCAAGGTGAGTAAAAATCGTATTTTCTTTCAGCGACCGCTGCAGCGCAATTTTTTCAACAGAAAAGCCTACTTTAAATAAAGCCACACTTTCATCAACTGTTTCAGTCAGTGATGAGTTTTGATCTTGTATTGTTTGAATGTCAGCAATAACAGCTAAAAAATCATTCGCATATAACTCTAATTTACGCTCACCCACACCCAATATTTGTGCAAATTGTTGATGATTTAACGGCGCTCTTTCCACCATTTCTGTCAGTGTTGCATCATTAAAGATAATATACGGCGGTACATCTTGTTCATCAGCTAACTCTCTGCGTTTAGCACGCAATGCATTCCATAAAACATTATCACTATGGAGTGCAAAATCTCCCCGGTTCGCCTTTGCTTTTTTAGTTTTTTGTTTCACTAAATCCTTACGAAAACGAATTTCCTCCTCGCCTCGTAACAAAGGACGGCATTTAGGGTTTAATTTCAACGCACCATACCCTTCAAAATCAATATCAACAAAACCACGCACCACTAACTGCCTAAAAACAGATCGCCACTGAGATTCATCTAGTGCTGTCCCAATGCCGAATGTACTCTGCTTATCATGTGCAAAGCTTTGAATCCGGTCATTATCTTTACCCAATAAAACATCCATCAAATAATTAACACCAAAACGTTGATCTGTCCGGTAAATGCACGATAAAGCTTGCTGCGCTGCAACCGTGCCATTCCAAGTATCCACTGGCTCTATGCAAGTATCACAATTACCACAGGGCTGTTCTTGTTGCTCGCCAAAATAATTCAATAACACTTCACGGCGACAAGAAACTTGCTCACATAATCCCAGCATGGCATCTAACTTGTGCAATTCTACCCGCTTATGATTTTCATCCGCCTCGGAACCTTGCAACATTTGACGCAAACTAATCACATCCTGTAAACCATAGCTCATCCATGCATTCGCTGGTTCACCATCACGCCCTGCCCGTCCTGTTTCTTGATAGTAACCTTCTATACTTTTTGGTAAATCTAAATGTGCCACAAAACGTACATTAGGTTTATCAATCCCCATCCCAAACGCAACTGTTGCAACAATGACAATACCTTCTGAAATTAAAAAATCATGCTGATGTTTGTTGCGTATTTGATGCGATAGCCCAGCATGATAAGGGTAAGCATTAATCCCTTTTTCCTGTAACCATTTAGCCGTTGCTTCAACTTTTTTACGTGATAAACAATACACAATGCCTGCATCACCACTATGTTCAGCTTGAATAAATCGTAATAATTGTTGGCGTGCATTATCCTTTTGCACAATAGTGTAACGAATATTAGGTCGATCAAAACCACCAATATATAAAGGCGAATCTTCTAATGATAAACGCTGAATGATTTCTTCGCGTGTTCGTTGGTCTGCTGTTGCTGTTAATGCAATACGCGGTACATCAGGAAAACGATGGGTTAATAAGGATAATTGTAAATAATCAGACCGGAAATCATGCCCCCATTGAGAAACACAATGCGCTTCATCAATGGCAAATAAAGCAATATTTAATCGCCCGAATAACTGTAAAGTTGCTTCTGAGGTCAAACGCTCTGGTGCGACATAGAGTAAATCTAACTCACCCTGTAATAACTGCTGCTCTATTTCTCGAACCTGTTCATAAGTTAAACTAGAATTTAGAAATGCGGCTTGTACACCGAGTTGATGCAATGCACTCACTTGGTCTTGCATTAAAGCAATCAAAGGGGAAATAACAATGCCCACCCCTTCTCGTACCATCGCTGGAATTTGGTAACATAAAGATTTACCACCGCCCGTAGGCATCAATACTGCAGCACTTTTGCCGGAAATAAGTTGGCCAACAATCTCAGCTTGTTGGCCCCGAAATCCGTCATACCCAAAGACTGTGTGTAAAACTTGTTCTGCTGATTGACCTATATAACGTGCCATAAAATCCACATCCATAACAGTGTAAAGTATATAATAACGCTATTATAAGTCAGCAATGAACCCTTTATATTATTTTGAAGACATCAAATACACATCGTTTGCAATTATTGCTTAAAAATCAACAGCAAGCGCTCATAAAAAAAGGGTTAAAAGGATTAGAAAAAGAAAGCCTACGCATATCAAATGTAGGGTTTATTGCACATACCTCCCACCCTCATTCATTGGGCTCGGCTCTAACGCACCCACATATTACTACCGATTACTCTGAGTCTTTATTAGAGTTTATCACCCCACCTTTTGCTGATATAACTCAAACATTATGTTTTATGCGCAAAATTCATCAATTTGTTTACAGCAAATTGGATGATGAATTTTTACTATCATCTAGCATGCCCTGTGGCATTTGTGGCGATGAGAGTATACCTATTGCTCAATATGGTCGTTCTAATATCGGACAAATGAAACATATCTACCGCCAAGGCTTAGCACATCGTTACGGGCGCACTATGCAAGCCATTGCAGGTATACACTTTAACTATTCAGTCCCTGAAAATTTATGGCCCGTTTTACATAAACTAGAAGCCTCTAAACTTTCACTACAAGAATTTAAATCTTCTGCCTATTTTGATTTAATTCGTAATTTTCAACGCCAAGGTTGGTTAATCTTATATTTATTTGGCGCATCACCTGCTATTTGTAAAAACTTTTTTGCCAGTCGCCCAGAACTGATGAATCAATTTGATGAATTTGATACTGGCACACTTTACCACCCTTATGCCACCTCTTTGCGTATGAGTGATATTGGCTATAAAAGTAACAACCAAGCTAATTTAAATATTGATTACAACTCACTCAATGGTTATGTCGATAGTTTATCCACAGCTATTAATACACCCTACCCAAAATATGAACATTTTGGCGTAAAAGTTGATAAGCATTACCAACAATTAAATAGCAATATATTACAAATTGAAAATGAATTTTATAGTACGGTGCGCCCTAAACAAATTATCAACCCTTGCGAAAAACCAACATTAGCGCTTAAGCGTCGCGGCGTACATTATGTTGAAATTCGCTCTCTAGATTTAAACCCCTATAATCCCATTGGGATTGATGCGACACAATCAAGATTTATTGAAGCCTTTTTATTATCTTGCTTATTACAAGATAGCCCAAAAAGTACTTATGCTGAATCGCAAATTAACAATGATAACCACCTCAGTGTTGCTAATAATGGTCGCCAAGATAATTTAGAATTGATTAAGAATAATCACCCCGTCAAACTTAAAGATTGGACTAATGAGATTCTAGATAATATGCAAATTATCTGCGATATTTTAGATGCCGATGAACCTGATAAACTTTATACAGAAGCCTTAAACGAACAACGAAAATTAATTGCAGACTCTAATTTAACTCCCTCTGCAAAATTATTATTTACACTTCGTGAGTCTGATATTCCTTATGCACGTTTTGCAGATAACATTTCACAAGAGCACGCTAAAACGTTTAAATCAGAGAAACTTAATACGATATATACTGATTTATTTACACATTTAGCTGAACATTCACACCAAAAACAAACTGAAATTGAAGCTAAGGATAGCTTATCTTTAGATGATTTCCTTACCCAATACTTTTCTCAAGCTTAATTATTTTATGTCCACTATTGAACAAACACTTGCTGAATTACAAGGCAAAAACCCACGTAAAGTGCTAAGACATGCCTTAGAAAACTACGATAAAGTCGCTATTTCTTTTAGTGGTGCCGAAGATGTTGTATTAATTGATATAGCATTAAAAATTAGAAAAGATATACAAATTTTTTCACTCGATACCGGACGTCTGCATAAAGAAACCTATCAATTCATTGAGCAAGTCCGAAAACATTATGGTGTTGATATTGAATTACTTACACCAGACTATCAATTACTAGAGCCATTTATTAAAGAAAAAGGTTTATTTAGTTTTTATGAAGATGGCCACAAAGAATGCTGTGCTATACGCAAAGTAGAACCACTACGCCGTAAATTAGCAAATGTTGATGCTTGGATTACAGGACAGCGTAAAGACCAAAGTTTAGATACTCGGCAAGACTTACCTGAAATACAAATAGACTCCGCATTTTCCACAGAATCAAAACCTTTAATTAAATTTAATCCCTTAGTTAACCAAAGTTCGGCACAAATTTGGGATTATATTGAAGCTTATCAAGTACCTTTTAATACACTGCACAAACAAGGATTTATTAGTATAGGTTGTGAACCTTGTACACGTGCTGTATTACCTAATCAACATGAACGTGCAGGTCGCTGGTGGTGGGAAGACGCCACTAAAAAAGAATGTGGTTTACATATTGCTAAGGATATAATCTAATGAAAATTCAGTGGTTTCCAGGCCATATGCACAAGGCAGGCAAAGAAATTAAACAAGCCATGCCAGATATTGATTTATTAATCGAAATTGTTGATGCTCGCTTGCCTTTTAGTAGTGCCAACCCGCTACTTTCTGATTTACGCGGCAATAAGCCCTGTATTAAAATCCTTAACAAAGCTGATTTAGCTGACCCAAAGCGTACCCAAATTTGGCAAGATTATTTAGAGCAAGAAGAAGGTGTCAAAACTTTAGCAACAACTGCATTAAACTCTGATGCAGTGCCTAAGGTCATCGGTCTTTGTCGTAAATTAGTCCCTAATAAAGGAGCTGCGACCAAAGTGATGCATGTGTTAATTATGGGAATCCCTAACGTAGGGAAATCAACGCTCATTAATGCATTAGCAGGCCGTACAATTGCTAAAACAGGTAATGAGCCTGCAGTAACCAAACGCCAACAACGGATTGATTTACACAATGGTATTATTCTATGTGATACCCCTGGAATGCTTTGGCCTAATCTAGAAAATATCAATACAGGTTATCGTTTAGCCACGACAGGCGCAATTAAAGATACCGCATTAAAACATGATGATGTTGCCTCTTTTGCAGGTGAATTTTTACTTACCCATTATCCAGAAGCATTAAAAACTCGCTATCAAATCGCTAAATTACCTGATAATGATTATGACCTTTCACATATCATCGGTAAAAAACGCGGCTGTTTACGTGCAGGCGGTTATATCGATATGGATAAAGTCGCTAAGATTTTATTAGCTGAAATCAGAGATGGTTCTTTAGGGCGTTTAACTTTAGAAACCCCTGAAATGATGATAGAAGAATTAAAAGCCTTAGAAATTCAACGTGCTAAACAAGCAGTCAAACAGGAAAAACGTAAGAAAAAATGGAAGGATAATCGGGATTAAAGCTTTCTCTTTAATTTTTTAACTATGATGATTAGTACTCGATTTACCCAGCACTCATTAGTGACCGAAGCGCACAAAACAATTCGCTGCTACCAAACGAACCCAAATATTAGTGTTGATGCCACGATGGGTAACGGCCATGATACTGATTTTTTAACCCGCCATAGCAAAACTGTTTATGCATTTGATATTCAAGAAGCTGCACTGCTATCAACTGAGCAGCGTTTACAAAAAAATAACCGTTTAGATAAAGTAACTTTAATCCATGCAGGCCATGAATTGATGAATAAACATTTGCCTGCATCGGTAACGATTGATGTGTTTATGTTTAATTTAGGCTACCTGCCCCATAGCGATGAAGCCATTATCACTAAAACAAAAAGCACTTTAAAGGCTCTAGAAATAGCGATCAACTACCTTAGCCACACAGGAATAATAAGTATTATGGCTTATCCTGGGCATGCTGGTGGTAGATCAGAAATGGATGCTATTATCAATTGGCTGAACTCACAGACAGCTAACTACGTGATTACACATATACATAGCATGCAAGAAACGCAAGATTCCCCCCGTTTATTTACTTTATTAAAATTATAACCATGGCTTTATTACTTTTCCCTCTACGCAATGTCCCCGATGATGAAGCAGAAGATATACGTGACGTATTATCAGAAAATTCTATTTCATTTTATGAAACCACTGCGGGTAATTGGGGGATTTCCATGCCTGCCATTTGGTTATCTGATGAATCACAATTAGAACAGGCACGCGAAGCAATCAATAGCTATCAAGAAGAACGAAAACAGGTTTTGCAAGAAGAAGAATACGCAAAGCTTAAACAATCAGGCCAAGCCGATACTTTTTTAAAAAATCTTAGGCGCGCCATTCCTACTTCATGAAACATTCGGATGTCCTATCGCCAATCTTCATTCAGCACGGAGCGATTTATGGGAGCCCCAGTTCGTCCTGCGTCCAACTCAACTACGCAAAAAACACTGCTTCGTTAAGTCTACCTCAAACGCTGAAAATCAGGGATGATTTTCAGCGTTTGCATAAAAATTATGCTTAGCCTGTAATCTGTCAAAAGTTGCCCAGAGTGCACACCCTTGGGCTTTTAACCATTTCCATTAAGAAAACCTGATTTCCACTCTAATTTTTCTCTAAGTTTATCCACCTACCTTTGCTCTATCCCAATCGGGCTCCCTTTGGCTAGGGTAGGCGAGCTTATGGCAGTGCCAACATGAAAGTAATAATTATAGCATTATGTTTATGCTTGTTTTTTGCCCAACAAGTCAACAAAGCCCTGAGAAGCTGAATCAGTTGCTCCTTTAATTAAATTGTCCGTAGTTTTTTTATCATGTCAGTACCAACATGTCCGATCGTATTTGCTATCACTGAAAGCGGTACGTTATTCATGATTAGCCATGATGTGAAATTATGTCGTAAGCAATACAACTGAAGTTCTTCCTGAAAGTTCGCATTCTTTTTAATCCACTTCCAACACTCGACTAAAGACGTGTTGTATAATTTTTTGCCATTAGCATCAGGAAAAACTAAACCACGATTGAGGTTGCCCTGTTGTTTGCGCCACATTTTAAGCATTAATTTAACTGGTTCAGGCATTGGCATAACAAACGGCTTCTTAATTTTTCTACGTGTTTTCTGTAATACCTTTGCAATATTGCAAGTGAACGGCGTATCAATTACATGCGCCCACTCAAATTTATTTGTTTTACCCGACTTTGAATAATTAATTAAGCCTTCAGTTAGCTTCACTCGATTATCAGATTTACTAGCTCTTTTTACTGACATATAATATCTCCTCGCTCTATTAACTCTTTTACTAAAATAATAAAACCCAGTTGCCAAGTAGTTGTCAAACTCTAATAACTACTACAAACCACAAGCAGCCTTTATTGTCTTATTAAACAAAATATCTTAATAGTATTCTATAGTTTCCAGTAGTGGCTAGTCGTTACTACAAAAAAGGATTGCTTCGCCCCTCCTAAAGGATAGCTGGCGGTTCGAGTCCGTCTGGGGACGCCATTTTCAAATTAAAATCCTTCTATGACTCAACACTTTATCTCTCAAAAAAACATACCGACTGCCGAACGTTTAATTATGGCATTAGATTTCCCTAGTATTGATGAAGCCAAAGCAATGGTTGAAGAGTTAGGAGAATCTGTGGTGTTTTATAAAGTCGGCATGGAAATTTTTATGTCAGGTGATTATTTCGCTTTTATCGAATGGTTAAAAGCTCGTGATAAGAAAATTTTTGTCGACCTTAAGTTTTTTGATATTCCTGCAACTGTTGGCCGTGCCATTAAAGCATTAAGCAGTAAGGGTATTGATATGGCAACTATCCATGGTAATGATTCTATTATGGAAGCTGCCGCTAAAAACAAGGGTGATTTAAAGGTACTTGCAGTGACTGCTTTGACTAGTTTAGACCGTGGTGATTTAGATGATTTGGGGTTTCAATGTGACGTACAGAACCTTGTGCTATCTCGTGCGAAACGTGCTTTAACGATTGGTTGTGACGGTATTGTTTCTTCTGGCTTAGAAGTACCCATGTTACGAGAAAGTTTAGACCATAAACTTTTAGTTATCACTCCAGGTGTTCGCCCGGTTGATAACCGCGTAGAAGATGACCAAAAACGTGTAGTGACCGTTGAACAAGCCTTTCAAAATGGCGCTGATTATATTGTTATTGGCAGACCTATTCGTGATGCTGAAAATAGCAAAGCAATGGCAGAAAAAATTCAGTTACAAATCGCATCACAGTTTTAATTTTATACCTAAACTACTTGAAGGTAAAAATATCCCCGCTTGTCTCTCCTGAGGGGTTGTTAGGTATTAACGTTAAAAGCTGAAGCTACTCTTAAAATCCCTCTCCTATTAGGGAGGGATTAATCCATACTTACTGGTGACATAGCCTAAAAGAAAGGCTCTATTTTACCCTGGTGGCCACCGCATTTGTCTTTTAGCTAATAAATGTAAATGTAAATGCCCTACTTCTTGACCGCCATCTTTATTACAGTTAATAACCGTGCGATACCCTGATTCGTCAACACCTTCAAGCTTAGCTATTTTCACTACTGTTTGTAGTAAAGCACTTATCAATTCAGGCTCATCACAGTCATTTAAAGTAGCAATATGCTGTTTTGGAATCACTAAAATATGTATAGGTGCTTGCGGACTAATATCTCTAAAAGCTAACACCTGTTCATCTTCATACATGATATCCGGTGTGATTTCCTTTTTTACCATTTTACAAAATAAACAATCACTCATAATTATTCTCACTCAATAATTCGTCTACCAGTAAACGCATGCTCTAACGTGGAACTATCTAAAAATTCAAGCTCACCACCTACTGGCATACCTTGTGCTAATCGACTTACTTTTATTTTATATTGCCGTGCAATTTGCGCAATAAAGTGCGCAGTGACCTCACCTTCAACCGTTGCATTCGTTGCTAAAATAAGCTCTGTGACGCCATTATCTTCTAACTGCTGCTCTAAAGCATCTAAGCCAATTTCTTCAGGGCCTATACCATCTAATGGCGATAACCGACCATTTAGTACAAAAAACTGCCCTTTATAGTTATTCGCTTGATTGATCACCCAAACATCCGCAGGGCTTTCAACAACGCAAATAGTTTTAGAGTCTCGTTTTGGACTGCTACACAGCTCACACAACCCATATTCTGAGAGTGTTTGACATTGCTTACAGTATTGAAGCTTACTAACTGCTGCTTGTAACATGTTTGCTAAGTTCTCAGCACCACCTCTATCGCGCTGAAATAAATGCAATGCCATGCGCTGAGCTGATTTTGGCCCTACCCCAGGTAGGCAGCAAAGCGCATCAATAACATCAGTTAATAAACCTTGTTTTTGTGACATTAGAACGGCATTTGAAAACCAGGCGGTAACGGCATTCCAGATGTAATATCTGACATTTTTTCTTTTTTGATTTTAGAAATTTTATGCACGGCATCATTAATAGCAGCAGCGACTAAATCTTCCAGCATTTCTTTATCGTCACCCACTAAAGTATCATCAATAGAAACCTTGCGTACTTCCCTAGTTCCTGTCATCAAAATACTCACCATGCCGCCGCCTGACTCTCCCAATACTTCTACGGCTTCCAATTCTTTTTTAGCACTTTGCATATCTTCCTGCATTTTTTGTGCTTGCTGCATAATATTACCTAATGCACCTTTCATTCTTAATCCTCGTTATTATTGACAGGCTCAATTGAACCCGGAATTATGCGAGCATCAAAATTAGCTTTTAATGCTTGTATATTATTACTTGCTTCAATCACGTTAACAGCTTCCTGCTGGCGATCAAGCTTTGCTTGCTGAATTTTTACCGCCGGTGTATCCGCTGAAATCTTTTCTGCTTTAATTAAAAGCTTTATGGGTTTAGAAAAATAAACCTGTAATGCGGCTTCTAATTTTTCCTCTTGCCGTGGCGTTCTAACTTGTTTCGGGTCCAATACAAGCTGACAAATTTTGTCATCCACTTTTTCTAGAATACAGTTATTTGCTAATTCACGCGTTAAACCAGAAAGGTTTAAACCTTGAACAATTTCACTCCATTCTTGACTTATACTAGGTACAGAAGAGACAGAATCTCTGGCTTCAACAGTGACTGAACTTTGCGCTTTAACTGTAGCTTGTGAAATGATTGTATTGTTTTTTATTATTGGAGGGATTTTTTTCTTTACTGGCTGAGTTGCTCCTAGTTTTTCAGGACAAAAAGCTAGCATGCGCAGCATAATCATTTCAAACCCTGACTTAGGGTTTGGTGCAAGTTCTAAGTCTTTTTGACCTAATAGTGCTATTTGATAGTATAACTGCAATTCTTCAGCTGAAAATAAAACACTTAGCTTAGTCAGTAACTCATGATCATGCTCATCCTCGCCTACAAAGCTAGGAACAACCTTAATCAAAGACAAGTGATGCAACATTTCTATCATTTGTTGCAATAATTTTAGAAAATCTGGTGATAATTCAGCAATAGCTTGTATTTGCTTTAAAACGTCTTCAGCGTTTGATTGCGCAAGAGCTTGTAATAATTGTTCTACTGGATGCTGCGCCATTGTACCCAGCATACTATTGACAATATCAGTGCTTACATCGCCATCACCAAAAACAATCGCTTGATCCAGCAAACTTAATCCATCACGCATACTACCATCAGCACTACGTGCTAATAGTTTGATTGCAGGCTCAGTAAATGAAATTTTTTCTTCACCTAATATATAAGCCATTTGCTGACTGATTTGACTAGGGGTAAGGCGCTTTAAATTAAACTGTAAACAACGCGATAAAACAGTAACAGGAATTTTTTGTGGGTCGGTTGTCGCTAATAGAAATTTAACATGCTCAGGAGGCTCTTCCAGCGTTTTAAGCAATGCATTAAAACTATGCCCAGATAACATGTGAACCTCATCAATAAGGTACACTTTAAATTTAGCTTGGTTAGGTGCATACTGTGCATTATCTAAAAGATCTCTAGTATCTTCGACCTTTGTTCGTGATGCGGCATCAACTTCTATTAAATCTAAAAATCGTCCTTCATCAATTGCTAAGCAAGTGCTGCATTGACCGCATGGATTAAAATTTTGTAAATTTTCACAGTTAATAGCTTTAGCTAGGATTCTGGCAATTGTTGTTTTACCAACACCTCGAGTTCCAGTAAATAGATAGGCGTGATGCAATCGATCGTACTGTAAAGCATTAATTAAGGACTGACTAACGTGCTCTTGACCAACAATTTCTGTGAAATTATGTGGGCGCCATTTTCTGGCGAGTACTTGATGACTCATGAGAGAGTATAGGGATATAAGATTTGGGCGGAAACCATGCCAGCCACATCTCGGCACACGAATCTTCTGCTACCGTTGCTCCCTTCCAGACCTGGCGGAGTTGACAGAATATCGTTGCGAGAGAACCGACACAGTAACCATAATGTCGACAACCAATGCGTTGAAGAACAGCTATTATGTGCGATTTGAATGATCAATTCAAGGAAAAAATAGTATCTTTTTAAAAAAAATAGTTTCAAAATAAAAAAGTCTAATTAAATCAAAAAGGAAAGCTTAAAATAATACGTCGATTCATTGCTCGACCTTCTCTTGTTCTGTTGGTTGCGAGCGGTCTGCTAGTACCATAAGCACGTACAATTAACTTTTCTGGAGGCACACCTTGAGCCAATAAATATTTTTTAACAATATCTCCACGCTGCTGTGACAATCTTTTATAGTTTTTCCGGCTTGCCGTTCTATCACTGTGCGCATGAATAACCAAAGGTCTGCTTTGAACCTGCATATATTCAGCTGCAAGATTTAAGCGTAATTTACGCTTGCTTAGTTAGATAAAACCTTCCCTCAGCATATTTGTATACTTTTAGCACATCAGGCCCAAAAATATGCGAGCGAATAATATTAACTTGTGTCTTTATATTTACCACAAAAAAACTAGATTTAACTGATATTCGATTTTTCTTTATACCTTTAGCAATTAAATAGTCAGTTAATTTTTTTGCCCGACGTTGATATAGTTTTTGGTCCGATTTTCCTACTTTTGAAGTTTTACTAACTGATGTTACGCACCCTAATGATATTTCCATTAAAATAGTAGGCTATGAAAACACCTGATATTTTTGACTTATACACCGATTACCTGATCACTTCATTTAGCTATACAACAGCGACAGG
>JAJJBE010000146.1 GCA_020996635.1 Bathymodiolus brooksi methanotrophic gill symbiont | reverse complement strand
AATATATCGAGGTTTTTTATAACCGTAAACGACGTCATTCAGCGAATGATTACAAGTCACCTGCTGATTACGAAATGTCGCTAAAAGCAGCTTAATTTTGTGTCCATAAAAGTGTTGACACATCACCTTCAAGTAGCATGGCTATAAATTATTCATTCAATTTTTTTAACAAATTCTTGTGTATAAATGCGGCAAAATCATCGACATTTTCATAGCCTTGTTTTCGAGAAAACTCCACGATATTACCAACCAAGTATTTAGTCTCGGCTATTTCACTATGTGAACGACCACAGCCCCCACAATGCGTACCACCTTCAGTGCACTGGCCTGACTGACAAGGAATAAATTTCATAATAACTCTCCATAATTCAATATCTTATGCTCCATAAAAGAACATGAGCCCTTTTATATTTCCATACAAATTATATGAGGAACTGATGTTACGCACCCTAATGATATTTCCATTAAAATAGTAGGCTATGAAAACACCTGATATTTTTGACTTATACGCCGATTACCTGATTACATCCTTTAGCTATACAACCAGCAATTATCAATTTAGGGTGGCCCTTTAAAATCAATATGTTACTTAATTCTAATAATTCATTTATGAATCGATTTTCAGCACTCACTGCCTTTTTTCATAAAAATTGATCTTATTTTGCTAAAT
>JAJJBE010000120.1 GCA_020996635.1 Bathymodiolus brooksi methanotrophic gill symbiont | reverse complement strand
AAGTGAACTGGTCAGTTCGCTCGGGAGGCAAGTAGTTATCCCGACAGCCGTCAAGTCATTTGAGGTAGACTTAACGAAGCAGTGTTTTTTGCGTAGTTGAGTTGGACGCAGGACGAACTGGGGCTCTCATAAATCGCTCCGTGCTGAATGAAGATTGGCGATAGGACATCCCAATGTTTCATGAAGTAGGAATGGCGCGCCTAAATTCGTCAATTAGAAAAAGAAGCCGCTGATTTAGAAGAAATCTGGAAAGCTGAAAAAGCCCCTCTACAGGGTTCAGCTAATATCAAAGAAAAATTAGAAAAATCTCGCTTTGAATTAGAAGCAGCACGCCGTAGTAGTGATTTAACCCGCATGTCTGAATTACAATACGGTGCAATCCCTGAATTAGAGCAACAATTAGACTTAGCCTCACAAGCTGAAATGCAGGATTTTACTTTATTACGTAATAAAGTCACTGAAGAAGAAATTGCAGAAGTAGTGTCTAAATGGACCGGCATTCCTATCTCTAAAATGCTTGATGGTGAACGCGATAAATTACTGCAATAGGCGCGCCACCACGTGGCTCGCCTAAAGATTTTGGGACTCCTGTCGCAAAAATCGATTCGCCACGCGGCGAATCAATAATGCCCCGATACGCCCTGCGTTCGGATCAACTACGCACAAAAGCTG
>JAJJBE010000227.1 GCA_020996635.1 Bathymodiolus brooksi methanotrophic gill symbiont | reverse complement strand
CGACTGCTCGATTAGAGATTCTCAGTGCCCAGCAAGGGCTGAACAAGTTCGCTTTAAAATCGAAACTTTATATTAATGCTATTCGACAAGCTTTTGATGAATTGCAACAATTAAAGTCGGCTACTGCGTAACATCAGTTGATAAGAAGGAAATTTCATTGAAACACGTACTTTTAGGCATTACTGGCGGAATCGCAGCCTATAAAGCGGCTGAATTAGTTCGATTATTACGCCAACAAAATTATGATGTTCGTGTGGTAATGACAGATTCTGCAATGAAATTTATTACTCCTTTGACTCTACAAGCACTCTCTGGACATGCGGTACACTCTAAGTTACTGGATGCCAGTGAAGAAAATGCCATGGGGCATATTAATTTAGCGCGTTGGGCTGATATCTTGTTGATTGCCCCTGCGACGGCTAATTGTATTGCAAAGTTTACCCATGGCTTGGCAGATGACTTATTAAGTACGCTTTTTTTAGTGGTGCAATGCCCTATTTATATTGCGCCAGCGATGAATCAATCTATGTGGCATAACCTTGCGACGCAAGATAATATCGCCCAATTATCTCAACGAGGAGTTAGCCTAATCGGCCCTGAGTCGGGTAGCCAAGCTTGTGGTGAAACGGGCCTAGGCAGAATGTCTGAACCTTGCGATATTGTGGCAGCCTTACACGCACCGGAACAAATTTTATTAAATAAAAAACTATTAATTACTGCAGGGCCAACTCGTGAACCTTTAGACCCTGTGCGCTATATAAGCAATAGAAGCTCAGGAAAAATGGGTTATGCATTGGCTGAGCAAGCTGAAAAAATGGGGGCTGAAGTTACGTTAATCAGTGGCCCTGTTACATTACCTCAGCCTAAAAATGTACATGTGATTATGGTAGAAACTGCGGCAGAAATGTATTCCAGTGTTATGCAGCATGTTGCACTGCAAGATATGATGATTGCCGCTGCTGCGGTGGCAGATTATACGCCTGCGGTAGTGCAATCCGATAAAATAAAAAAACAAGGCGACGAAAGCACTTTAGCATTACAAAAAACACAGGATATTATTGCCTGTGTCGCAAGCCTTGCCAATAAGCCTTTTACCGTAGGTTTTGCGGCAGAAACTAAAAATTTAGAGCATTATGCCCAAGATAAATTACAGCGTAAAAATTTAGATATAATTGCAGCAAACTTGGTTGGACAAGCTGAAGGCGGCTTTGATTCTGCGGTTAATGCCCTACAAGTTTATTGGCGCGATGGTAATACAAATTTCCCCATGACTAATAAAAATGAACTAGCTAGCCAGTTACTGGCTTTAATTTCTGAGAGATACCATGCAAAAAATTCAGCTTAAAATTTTAGACCCACGCTTAGGAAATGAAATCCCTATGCCAACTTATGCAACGGATGGCTCTGCAGGTATCGATTTACGCGCTTGCTTAGAAAAAGATGTCACTATTAACCCAGGTGAAACAATTTTAATTCCTACCGGGATTGCTATTCATATCAACGATAATAGTTTGGCTGCGATGTTACTGCCCCGCTCTGGTTTAGGCCATAAACACGGTATTGTTTTGGGTAATTTGGTCGGATTAATTGATTCTGATTACCAAGGGCAAGTGTTTGTTTCTTGCTGGAATAGAGGCAATACAGCTTTTAAAATTACTATTTCTGAGCGCATTGCTCAAATGGTATTTGTTCCTGTCGTGCAGGCTGATTTTGAATTGGTCACTGAATTTAATCAAACTGATCGTGGTGAGGGTGGCTTTGGCCATACGGGAAAACACTAGAACACTCAAACAAATAGACTAAAAAAATATTGAAATTATGAAAGATAAAACAGCTAACAACATTGCTCACATCCTTATTGAGTCCTTACCTTATATCCAAAAATTTAAAGGTAAAACGGTTGTTATTAAATATGGTGGTAACGCCATGTTGGATGAAAACCTTAAAGCTTGTTTTGCAAGAGACATCGTTTTAATGAAGTTAGTTGGTATTAATCCGGTTGTTGTTCATGGCGGCGGCCCACAAATTGGCGATTTACTGGCACGTTTAAATATTCAGACTGAGTTTATCAATGGTATGCGTGTCACTGATAGCGAAACCATGGATGTCGTTGAAATGGTTTTAGGGGGTCAGGTTAATAAGCAAATTGTTAATTTAATTAATATGGCAGGCGGTAAGGCGGTTGGCTTAACGGGAAAAGATGGTAATTTTATCCAAGCTCGTAAAATTGAAATGACCCAGGTTAACCTTGAAACACAATCTTCTGAAATTGTGGATATTGGTCATGTCGGGGAAGTGACGACTATCGATCCATCGATGGTAGAAATGTTAAGCAAAAGTGACTTTATTCCTGTCATTGCTCCTATTGGTGTCGGTAAAGATGGCTGCTCTTATAATATTAATGCAGACTTAGTGGCTGGGAAATTAGCTGAAGTATTAAACTCAGAAAAGCTGATTTTATTGACTAATATCCCAGGAATTTTAGATAAGGAAGGTAATTTATTAACCGGTCTGAGCACCTCTGATATTGATAAGCTAATTGCTAATGGCACTATTTCTGGTGGGATGATTCCTAAAACACGCTGCGCAACGGAGGCCTTGCAAGGTGGCGTACATCATGTGCATATTATTGATGGCCGTGTTGAGCATGCCGTTTTATTAGAATTATTTACTGACCAAGGTGTCGGCACTTTATTAACTAATCAAAAAAGTTAATCAGTTGAATTTATAGCGGCTTCTGGTGTATTTTTACACTTTAGCCTATACTCACGTGAATTAGTGTAATTTTTACGCTATTAAAATAATAATAAAAAGTTTTATGAGGGGAATGCAATGTCAGATGCTCTGTTTATTTTAACAGTCGCTTATGCCTGTTATGTTATTTATAGCGTGACTGCGGAAGAAGAGTCACCCAAAAAAGTACGAGTCACCGCAGATAAAGCATTTAAACCAATGGTTGATGTTCCGGCACGTAAAGAAGAGATAACGAAAGCAGTAGAAACAGTTGTAGAAAAAAAACCTGCTGAAGTCGAAAAAAAAAAGCCTGAACATGTAGCACCTAAAAGAATCGTTGCGGCAAAAAAAGAAGGTGGTTCTAAACCATCAAAGCGTAAAGCTGCGCCAAAAATTGAGCTACGCACGGTAATGATGACTCACCCAGAAACAGGTGAGGAAGCAAAGGTAACTAATAACTATCGAATGACTAAGCGTTGGGTAAAAGAAGCGTTAATAACAGAAGGTTTATTAGAAAAAATCTATAAAAACACCGAGCTTGATGCCCCGGCTAAAATTAAAGTTGCACAAGCTTTATCTATCATTAAAGCAATGGATAAATATAAAGTTTATTCTTAATAAAATTTTATCTCGATACAAAAAAGGAGAGCATAATAGCTCCCCTTTTTTTGCCTAAAATTTGTTGGCATTAATATTAAAAGAAACTTTTCAACAGTTTATTAACCGCCTCAGCCCCGCCTTTTCCTAACGCTTTATCCAAGGCTTTATCCATTTTCTGCTTTTCTTTTTCATTAATCATAGATAAAACATCAACCGTATAAGTCGGCTTAGATATAGTTCCTGCCACTTTAATTGCGACAGGGCGATCTTTGGTGGCTTTATTGGTTAACTTTGCTTTAACAGCATATTTAACCGCTTCATTCACTAGGTTAACTGTCCCCGCTCCATCAACAACTAGCTGAGCAGAATTCATCAAGAAATCTAGGTTAGTAATCAGCCCTCTACGAACAGTCCCTGTTCCTTTAATGCTAGAAAAAAGTGTTTGCTCCTTAGCATATTCATTTTTCATTGCCTTACCGGTAAATAATTTACCCATATCAATCATTTTTTGGATATTAACCCCTTGGATAGCTCCTTTGTTAACAGAAAAACTTAAATTTCCGTTTAAGTTAGATTTAAAGCATGGAACAGAATTTCCTTGGGTATTTAATTTTGCTGCAACATTAAGCGATCCAGTTAATTTAGCAGGTTCATTGGGTTTTAAATCATTTAATAAAGCACCAATTTGAACATTGCTTATTGTTTCATTTAAAGCAATTTTAGGTGTTCTTGCTTTCGCATTCAGTGTTATTTGTCCTTTATATTGCCCACCATACAGCTGAGTAATCGCTTGTTTCGTGCGTAAAATTCCATTTTTAGCTTGAATATTAAGCTTAATGCCCCCGATTGTTAAGCCAGCTGTTTTTAGCTTTTCTATTCTAATATCACCCTTTATATTCAGTGCCCGAATTGTTTTTACAGGAATCAGAGTACTTGCTGCGGCAACGGCTACTGCAGGACTAGCAACCGCTTTAGTTTTACTGGCAGCTTTTTCAGCCGTATATCTATCAACATCAATTTCATTGATCGCTAAATTAAATTCAAATGCTGGTTTTTTAAATTGTTTAATTCGTACAAAACCGTCAATCGTTGTTGCATCAAAGGCAATTTTTAAGTTTTCTAAAGCAACAGACTCCTGTGCTAAATCAAGTGCAATATCGCTGAGTAACTGAATATCAATCGCACCATTAGGAACCATAGCACCTTTGGTGGCTGATTTAATATGAGTCTTGTTTAGATGGATGACTTGAAAGCTTTCATCAATTTTTAACTGAGTTGATAAAGATAATGCTTCCGTAAGTGCAGGCTTGCTATTATCAATAAATAAGGACAACTCTATATCAATCGCTTCATTGAGCGAAATTTTGCCCGTTTTTAAATTAAAGTCTTTAATGATAACTTTTTGCCCTGCTTGTTTATCATCCCAAGTGATTTTTGCATCCTCTATACTTAATCCGCCAATCATTAATGCAGCTAGTGCAGGCATAGTGTTTGCCGACTCTTCTTCTGTCGTTTTCTTTACTACTGCCTTTTCTTGCATTTTGTTAGTACTTAAATCATCCCAATTACTAAGTCCTTTTTTATTTTTTGCTAAATTTAGTTCTAAGCCTTTAAAAACAATAGTACTCACTTCAACTTCTTTAGATAATAAAGGAATTAACTTAATTTTGATGTTACTTTGCTTGATAACAGCAAAAGAACTTGGCATAAAACCTCCTGCGTTACTTAGGCTTATTTCACCTGTGGATACACCAATCCAAGGAAAAATAGAAATATCTATATCGCCTACAATACTTAATTTTCGTCCTGTTTTATCTTGTACTGCCGCTTCAATTTCTGGCTTGTAATCATTTAAATCGACTAGTAGGGGGATAATAATTACGGCTGCAACAATCAGCCCGATAATGGATGAAAAGAAAATTAAGATGATTTTGGCTAATTTGCCCATGACGACCTCCAAAAGGATTATTCGATATTTTCTGTTAAAGTAGCTAAGTGCCTTAAGGAAGCACGGCTTATCTTTTTATAATATTTCAATTCTAACTTTAAAAATTAGTACATGCAAAATAGGAGCCTTTTATGCTAGTTATCATTATCTGCTTTATCGCTATAATTATTACTTTTTTTCAATCCGCTAAGCAAAATAAAGAAAATGGTTTTAAATGGGCATTGATAGGTTTTATCGGCTTTACGCTTTCTTTTGCAATTTCTATTATGCTAATTGGTGAAACTTTTGCTGCTGCTGGTATTGCTTCTGTTTTCTGTTTCTTTGTCCGTTCGCAATTAATTGCATCAACAAAATAATCTTTAGGCATAAAAAAAGCGGACTAAAAAGCCCGCTTTTTTAAACTAATATTTAGATAGTAACTTATAGTTTATCTGCATTATCAGTTAGGTAAGAAGCAACACCTGCTGGTGAAGCATCCATACCAGCATCACCTTTAGTCCAACCAGCAGGGCAAACTTCACCGTGCTCTTCGTGGAACTGAAGTGCATCAACCATACGTAACATATCATCAATGTTACGACCTAAAGGTAAATCATTAACCACTTGGTGACGAACTAAGCCAGATTGGTCAATTAAAAAGCTACCACGGTATGCAGCGCCGAGATCAGCCACTTCAACATCGTAATCTTTAATAATGCTATGTTGAATATCAGCCGCCATTGTGTAACGAACTTGGCCAATACCACCGTCATTGATTGCCGTGTTACGCCATGCATTATGTGTGAAATGAGAATCAATAGAAACAGCGATGACTTCAACGCCACGCTTAGTAAACTCATCCATTCTTTTATCTAGTGCAATTAATTCACTAGGGCAAACAAATGTAAAATCTAATGGGTAAAATACAACAACAGCGTATTTACCTTTTGTTGCATCTGCAAAATTAAATGCATCAACAATTTCGCCATTTCCTAAAACGGCAGGAACTGTAAAATCTGGGGCTTGCTTACCGACTAATACACTCATATGGGTCTCCTAGTTAATAGTGTAGAAATTCTTTTCGATTATACCCACGAAAGCTAGGCAAATAAAGCTCTATATATTGCTGAAAGCCATTAAAAATTTAGGTGTTTTATCTTAGCAATAGTCACTTTAAAAAATTACAAATAAAGAAATGTCTAACACTAGCAGTACAAAATGCTAACCTTATTTTTTGTGAGCTTAATCACATGCGTTAATTTTTTGGTAAGCTTAAAAAATATTTCCGTGACTAGCATCACAAAATAGGTCATTTGACTTTAATTTTTGCTAAAAAACAGGATAATCAGCAAAATATTATACATTTACGACAGCTTTATGACAGTTTCCTGTGTAAATCACCTTTAATATTGCATTAACTTAATACGAGATCTTGATTTCTTTATTTGAATATCAATTAATTAAAATATGGTAAAACACAAACATATCACACAGCCTGATTCCTTTGGCTATCAGGTGCGTATCGTCCGTCGCGGAAAAGAAAGTAGCCGGTATTTTTCTCATAAATTATGGGGAAGCAAGGCGAAATCCCTCACTGCTGCTATCGCTTGGCGTGACCAAATGCTTGTTGCTTTAAAAGGCAGTAAAATTCGCTTCTTAAAACCTCCTAAAAACAAAACATCAACCGGCTTAACGGGTGTTTCTAGGACCATTAAATACGATAGAAGAAAAGATAAAAGTTACCTTTGTTATACCGTTTTTTGGGTTTGCAATGGCAAATCTAAAAACAAAACATTTCAAGTCGGCAATGTTAAAACAATTACTGCAAATGACGAGCTACACACATTCCGTACTGCTAGAATATTTAGGTGCTGCTATGAATATTCAATTGATAATGACAAATATTTTGCTGATGATGCATTTGCTGGCTGGAAGAAAAAACGCCTTTACGATACATTAACACCAGAACTTTAATTTTATCTATTTCTAATCGAACAAGGGCTAGAGCCACTCATTTTTTATGTAAGACACAGGCAAACCTTTTAAGACCTAAAGGCTTTTATGTTTTGCGTTAAATTATTTTCCTTCCGCTAATTTTATTCCTATAAAATAGAAAATAATTCTTTCTATTCTTTAAATTAACACTATGACAGCTCCCTCTGCATTATTTGAATCTTCCCTTTCTCAATTAAAACTACGTACTCGCGGTAAGGTTCGTGATATTTATGAGGTTGATGAAGATCATTTGTTAATTGTCACCACTGACCGCCTTTCTGCTTTTGATGTCATCTTACCCAACCCCATTCCTGGTAAAGGACAAGTCCTCACTAGTGTTTCTAATTTTTGGTTTGATAAAATGCGTTCGGTGATTCCCAATCATTTGTCAGCACTACGCCTAGAAGATGTTGTTCCTAATGCTGAAGAACGCGCTCAAATTGAAGGCCGAGCGATTATTGTTAAAAAGCTCAATCCACTGCCTGTTGAAGCGATTGTTCGTGGTTATTTAATCGGTTCCGGCTGGAAGGATTATCAGAAATCTGGCAGTGTTTGTGGGATAGAGCTTCCTAAAGGCTTACAACAAGCACAACAATTGCCTGAAGCGATTTACACACCATCAACCAAAGCTGCTGTCGGCGACCATGATGAAAACATTCCTTTTTCTGCAACGATCCCTTTATTAGGCGAGGAAATGGCTACTCGCGTACGTGATATTAGTATCAAACTTTATACTGAAGCAGCAGAATACGCAAAACAACGCGGAATTATCATTGCCGATACTAAATTTGAATTTGGTTTAGATAATGAAGGTGAATTATTTTTAATTGATGAAGCATTAACGCCTGATTCATCACGTTTTTGGCCTGCCGAGCAATACCAAGTTGGCATTAGCCCTCCTAGTTTTGATAAGCAGTTTATCCGTGATTATTTAGAAACTTTAGATTGGGATAAAACAGCACCAGGCCCAGAGTTACCTGAAGAAATAACCAAAATTAGTAGCCAAAAATATCAAGAAGCCATGCATAAGCTTCTCGATTAAAGCTCATCGGTTAAAGGAAAAGGGACTTTCTTTTGCTGAGCATCAACATTAACAGCAAAATCCTCCCATAAATCGGCGTAATTTCGCTGCTCAACAGGGTGCTCATGTTCAGCAGCAATTTCTGCTAGAGGTTCCAAAACAAAAGCATACGCTAAAATATCCGCATGGGGCAGTGTAACCGCCGTTGTTTGCATAATTGTTTGGTCATACAAGAGTAAATCTAAATCTAAACTACGAGAAGAAAATTTTTCTTTGCCTCTTTCTCGTCCATGCTCCGCTTCTATTTTCTTTAAGCACAAAACAATCTCAATAACACTTTCTTCACTATTAAAAGCCGTGACTAAATTAAAAAATGCCGCGCCTTCAAAGCCAACTGAAGTTGACTCATAAAGACTAGAGTTCAGCAAAGAACCAAACTCTCGCTGCAAAGCACCAAGGGCAGAAACAACATTCTGCTCTCGGTTGATATTACTTCCTATACTAATAAAACAGAGTGCCACTGACTATTTTTCGCCGCGCTCGATGATAATACCTACATCAGTCCCAGCGCTAATCGCACCCTTTTTATTCAGTGTTAATTTAACCCAGGGCACATTAAATTCGGTACGAATCAGTTGGTTAATTTCTTCTGCTAATTTTTCAACCAAAAAATACTCACTGGCTTCAACAAAGGCAATCACCTTATCAGAAACAGCTTTATAATCTAAGGTATCCTCAATATCATCAGTCTGAGCTGCTTTTTTAATATCATGCGCCATTTCTATGTCTAAAATGACCGTTTGTTTTGTTTCGCGCTCCCAGTCAAAGATACCAATAATTGTTTCTACCTTTAAACCGCCCAAAAAAATGATGTCCATAAACTTTCCAGTATTATAATAGTGTTTAAAAAAAGGCTAGTGTGAAAGTGCTTGTTAAATAAGCCCAGAATCCACTAAAACTATCTAACCCATAAGTATCTAGGAAATAGAGGCTTCATACAAGCCTAAACAACGAGTTTTTAATAAAACCCCTCGTTTACTTACATGCATTACTTTTTAAGGATAAATTATGATTGAATGGCTAACCGTTCCTACCGCCTATTTATTAGGCTCTATTTCAAGTGCCATCATTGTTTGTCGTTTAATGGGTTTACCAGACCCCCGCGAGCAAGGCTCCGGCAACCCAGGAGCAACAAATGTTATGCGTATAGGGGGTAAAAAAGCAGCGGCTATCACTTTATTAGGTGATATGTTGAAAGGCCTAATCCCAGTATTGATTGCTCAAGCTCTGAATGTAGAACCTCTTATTTTAGCTTGCGTGGTTTTTGCGGCGTTTATTGGGCATTTATACCCCGTGTTTTTTGGTTTTGCAGGCGGAAAGGGCGTAGCAACGTCTTTAGGTGTCTTTTTAGGTGCTAACTGGATGCTAGGTTTAGCTGTTTTAGCGACTTGGTTTCTCATTTATAAAGTCTCTAAAATTTCATCACTATCCGCTTTGGCCGCAGCCGTCTTCGCACCGCTTTACACTTACTTCCTTATGGGTATGCAACCTTTAGTTTATATTGCGATTGCCATGTCACTTATTTTAATTTGGCGCCATACAGACAATATTAAGCGTTTGTTAGCAAAAGAAGAAAAGTAACCCCTATAAAACAAAAGGTACAATGCAATGAATGATGAAAAACAAGAAGTGATTGTGACAGATATTCAGATACCCTTTATTTCAATGGTTATCTTAATGGTCAAGATGGCGATTGCCTCCATTCCAGCCTTAATCATTTTATCTATGATCGGTGGGCTATTTAGCTTGGTCTTTGCTTCGCTCTTTAACATGTAAAAGGGTTTATTTACCTCGTTTAGCTTTAAAAAAATCACGCAATAGGTCACCGCAAGTTTCTGATAATAGACCAGATTGCCAAGTAACTTTATGATTTAAAAAAGCAGCGTCAGTTAGCTCTAGAGCACTACAAACAGCTCCGCGCTTTGGATCAGTCGCTCCAAAAACTAAACGGCCAATACGTGCATGGGAAATTGCCCCCATGCACATCACGCAAGGCTCTAAAGTAACGTATAAAGTGCAGTCAGTTAAACGATAATTCTGTATCGCTTTGCCTGCATTGCGCAAGGCCGACATTTCGGCATGAGCCGTAGAATCATGATCAATAATTGGCGTATTCCAGCCTTCAGCAATACATTCGTTATTTCTAACAACAATAGCCCCAACGGGAACTTCGCCTTGTTTTTCCGCACGCTGCGCTAATCTAATGGCATAGCGTATCCATGCTTCATCTTGTGCTGTGCTGATTTCCACTTAATAGTAACCCTAAAATGTATGCTATAAATTTAACTTTTATCCCTGCCAAGCCATTCATATCTTGCTTATTCAGAAAATGAGATATTATTTTTTCCTGTGCTTTTGACTTTATACATCGCTGAATCCGCTTTTTTCATTAATATTTCAATGCCCGTGCCATTATTTGGGTAGCGCGAAATTCCAATGCTCGCTCCAATCTCACAATGACACTCATTGATTACAATCACTTTAGAGACTGCGTTGACTATTTGTTTGGCTACATCAGCTATACTCGCTTCTGTTATCACATCTTCCAATAAAACAATAAACTCATCACCGCCAATACGTGACACGCTATCAGACTCCCGCAAGCAACTTGTAATTCTGCTTGCAGTCTCAACAAGCACACCATCGCCAATATCATGTCCAAACTTATCATTAACTGCTTTAAAGCCATCCAGATCAATAAACATGACAGCAATCCCTGTTTTTCGCCTTTTAGCAATATTGATGCTGTGCTCAGCAAGATCATAAAATAACGTACGATTTGGCAGCCCGGTTAATGTATCCTTATGTGCTAATTCCACCAGCGCAATTTCAGCCGCTTTTCTATCAGAAATATCCCTAATGTCCGCAGTAACTTCCATAGCTTTGCCATTTTCACTTAATACCAGTTGCATAACTATATCCGCTATAACGATGCTGCCATCATTCCTAAGTAGCTTCACCTTACACCGATCAGTAACTAACGCTCCCGTTTTATATGCTGTTTCTAGAATTTCTGAGAAAACCGCTTTTGATTCTTTTACAAAAAATAGACTAACTGGTTTTGTTAGGTAGTGTTTTTCGCTATAACCTAGTAGGCCAAAAACAGAGCTGCTAACAAAAGTAGTCAATGCTGTCCTTACATCAACACTGACTATAATATCGGTCGATTTTTCCATTAAGTTATCATAGTAATTTTCTCTACGGTAAAGCCTAATAGTCGCAACAAAAAAAGAGATTAGGATCATGAACACAACGAGAGTTTGCAGGCCTCGTAAAAAATAAGTATTTTTCTTAGCTTCATTTTCTAGGCTGTTTGTTAAATCATTCATTAATGCTAATAACTTATTGTTATCTTTCATTAATGCCTCTACAAGCTGATCAGTACCTTGCTCTGATAATGGTGATGTAAAGAATAAGCCTATCTGTTTATACAATGGCTGCCATATATGCTTTGCATTCAATAATATAGCCGAAACATTACTTTCGCTTAGCTTATCAATCTGTATTTTTATGCCGGCCGCACTAGTAGCCTCCCCGCCCTCACTAAAGGCAGTTAAGGTCTGTTCAAACAGTTCTGTTGCTGTGCGTAATTCAGCCATATCAATTTCATTATTATTATGAATTTGATAATGTATAACAACGATGGCTTTGGTTATTTTTTGAGATAACATTCGCTGGCGACCAGCAATGTTAATATTGGTTGATGTAGCATCTAGTTGTGAAGCTATATAATAGTTCATCGCTAAAAGTGAAACATCAAAAAGCATCACAAGTAACAAAGGAAGCAAAACAAGCTTGTATTTAGAAAAAATAGCATTCATTAATTAGCAATTTATCAAACATAACCTCTGAAGTCACTGTTTTTCATGCCAGCATAAAAATAAGGATTTTAGTACGCCTACCCAGCTAACTTAAATTTTTATTACTTGGCCCGCTGTGTTGTTTCTTTTTAAAAAATTGCAGTGACTAGCTTTGCCACTGCAATCTGAGAGCTAATAAACAAGAGTCGAGTACAGGTTTCTTCACACTCTTACGCTATACGCTAAATCACTAATGCCTATACCCATTACACTTGAAGATGCGTGATTTTAACTAAATGGAACAGCGGTCTTCAGTCGCTGCAATCACATATCAAGCATTCCGCGACTAAAGATTGCGGTTCCATTAAGCGAGCACCTTCAAGTAGCTTAGGTATATACCAGTAGGTTATATAAAAATAGCTATTCCCACTCTATCGTTGCAGGTGGTTTTCCAGAAATATCGTAAGTCACACGCGAAATACCATCCACTTCATTAATAATACGCGTAGAAATCAAACCTAAAAATTCATAAGGTAAATGCGCCCAACGCGCTGTCATGAAATCAATGGTTTCTACAGCACGAATAGCAATGACATAGTCATAACGACGACCATCACCCATTACTCCAACTGATTTAATTGGAAGGAACACTGCAAAGGCCTGGCTCACTTTATCGTACAAATCATGTTTATAAAGTTCTTCAATAAAAATAGCATCTGCCTTCCGTAATAAATCAGCATATTCTTTTTTTACTTCACCTAAAATGCGTACACCTAAACCCGGCCCAGGAAAAGGGTGACGATGTATCATATTAACCGGTAAACCTAATTCTAATCCTAACTTACGCACTTCATCTTTAAATAATTCGCGTAATGGCTCTAGCAGTTTAAGCTTCATATTTTCTGGTAAACCACCGACATTATGGTGTGATTTAATCAAGTGTGCTTTACCATTTGCTGCGCCTGCAGATTCAATCACATCAGGGTAAATCGTTCCTTGTGCCAACCATTTAGCATCAGTTAGTTTTTCTGCTTCTTCATCAAAAATTTCAATGAATAAGTTACCAATAATTTTACGTTTTTTCTCAGGGTCAGTTTGGCCTGCCAAAGCATCCAAATAATGCTGTTCAGCATTGACACGAATCACATTAACGCCCATGTTCTCAGCAAACATAGCCATTACTTGGTCGCCTTCATTCAATCGTAATAACCCCGTATCAACAAATACACAGATTAACTGCTTGCCAATTGCCTTATGCAATAAAGCCGCAACCACTGAAGAATCAACACCGCCTGATAAGCCTAAAATCACTTGGTCAGTACCGACTTTTTCTTTAATGATTTGTAGGTTTTCATTGATGATATGCGCAGAATCCCATAAGGCATCACAGGCACAAATATCTAATACAAAGCGGCTTAACATTCGGCCGCCTTGTTTTGTATGCGTTACTTCAGGGTGAAATTGCACCCCATAAAAGTCTTTTTCTTCGTTAGCAATCCCTGCAATGGGCGCGCCATCAGAGCTGGCAATGAGCTTAAAACCTTCAGGTAGATCAACAACACGATCACCATGACTCATCCAAACATCTAATAGGCCAAAACCTTCTGCAGTCACTTCATCTTCTATATCTTTTAATAATTTAGAATGTCCGCGAGCGCGTACTTGTGCATAACCAAATTCACGATGATCTGATGACTCAACTTTACCGCCTAATTGCTCTGTCATGGTTTGCATACCATAACAAATACCTAAAACTGGTACTCCCGCATCAAAAACAGCTTGCGGTGCACGAGGTGTATTGCCTAAAGTAACTGACTCAGGGCCACCAGAAAGAATAATCCCTTTTGCGCCAAAGTTTTTGACCGCTTCTTCGCTACAGTCACAAGCATAAATTTCACAGTAAACGCCAATTTCACGAATACGACGCGCAATCAGTTGTGTGTATTGTGAGCCAAAATCTAAAATAAGAATTTTGTGTGCGTGGATGTCGGTGTTTGGTTGATTCACAGGCGGTGCCTCTTTGAATAAAAAGTTTTCAGATACTACAAACAAATCGAGGCTCACTAGGAGCCTCGATCACTTAAATATTTCTATCTACTGTAGGATGGGTAGAATGAAGTGCCTGATTTTAGGCGCGCAATGAAACCCATCAATTTTGCATGAAATGATGGGTTTCGCAAAAAGAAGCTCTACCCATCCTACACGCCATTTTTAATGTACTAATTACACTCGGTAATTCGGTGCTTCTTTAGTAATAGTTACATCATGTACATGGCTTTCGCTCATACCCGCGCTAGTAACACGAACAAACTGTGCATTTTCATGTAAGTCTTCAATAGTGGCACAACCTGTATAACCCATACTGGCACGAATACCACCCACCGCTTGATGAATAATCCCCACTAAGCTACCTTTGTAAGGAACGCGGCCTTCAATGCCTTCTGGCACTAATTTATCCGATGAATCCGCATCTTCTTGAAAATAACGATCGCTAGAACCTTGTTGTTGTGCCATTGCGCCAATAGAACCCATACCACGGTATGATTTATATGAGCGACCTTGAAATAATTCAATTTCACCTGGTGCTTCTTCCGTACCAGCAAACAACCCACCTAACATAATGGAATATGCACCCGCAGATAAAGCTTTAGCCATATCACCTGAATAGCGCACACCACCATCTGCAATTAATGGCACACCAGTGCCTTTAAGTGCTTGTGCCACATTATCTACTGCTGAAATTTGTGGAACACCAACACCTGCAACAATACGTGTGGTACAGATAGAACCTGGGCCGATACCTACTTTAACGCCATCAGCACCAGCTGCAACTAATGCTAATGCCGCAGCACCTGTTGCGATATTGCCACCAATAACGTCTAAATCTGGGTAATTTTCTTTGGTCCAACGTACACGATCTAAAACGCCTTGTGAATGGCCGTGAGCAGTATCAACAACAACCACATCCACGCCCGCTTCAACCAATGCAGCAATACGCTCTTCCGTCCCTTCGCCCACACCAACCGCAGCGCCGACTCGTAAACGCTCTAAGCTGTCTTTACAAGCATTCGGATAATCTTTAGCTTTTTGTATATCTTTTACGGTAATCATGCCACGTAAATGAAAGTCACCATTAATGATCAGCACTTTTTCAATGCGATGCTCATGTAAAAGTTTCAACGCTTCAGCTTGGGTAAAATCCTCTTGTACAGTGACTAAGCGAGCTTTAGGTGTCATAACATTGGCAATCGATTCATCTAAGCGTGTTTCAAAACGTAAATCACGGCTAGTCACAATCCCTACCAGCTGATCACCATCAACAACAGGAACACCAGAGATATTGTTTTTTTGAGTTAACGCGAGTACATCACGAACGGTTGCTGTTGAAGCGACTGTAATCGGCTCTCTTATGACGCCACTTTCATATTTTTTAACATTGCGAACTTCTTGCGCTTGCTCGGCAATGGTCATATTTTTATGAATAATACCCATTCCGCCTTCCTGAGCAATGGCGATTGCCAGCCTTGCTTCAGTAACAGTATCCATTGCAGCAGAAACTAATGGAATATTTAATGAGATATTACGTGTTAACTGGGTTTTCATTGAGACTTCACGTGGCATCACGGTTGAGTGAGCTGGCACTAATAACACGTCATCAAAAGTTAAAGCTTCCTGTATAATTTGCATGGTACCGTCCCTTCGGTCTATCAATAAAAAGTAACCGATTACTATACTATATATCAGCCATTTTCAACAGAAATTTAGCCATAAATAACAAAAATCTGATCTAAAGCCTATGCTATTCACTTTCTTGCGCTACTTAATATCAGGCGGTTTGGCGACAGCCGTACACTTTGCCGTACTTATCAGTTTGTTGGAATATCATTTAGTATCACCCGTGCATGCCACCATGATTGGCGCTTTTTGTGGCTTTCTTGTTAATTATCCAATGCAGGTTGCGTGGACGTTTAAAGCAAAAGGTTCACATAAACGATTTTTTACCCGTTATTTTATTGTGACTTTATTTATGTTTGCTTTAAATGCGGGGATTTTTTGGTTAGCTAGCCTACCAAAAAGTTTGGACCTTTTATTACAGCTACCATTCCCTTGTTATATAGAGCAGCCGCATCATTTAGGTTACTGGTACGCCCAAATCATTGCCACAGGTATTGTATTTTTTTGTAACTTCTTAATTAATCACTTTTTTACCTTTGTCAGTAAAAAGGATTAATACACCTCTTTTCGATGAGCGATTCTGACAATATAAATCACCAATTTTTTATCTATTTTTTCATAAATGACTCGATAACTACGCATCCGCAATCGATAAAATCCCTTCCAATCGCCTTTTAATTTTTTTATTTTTGAGCTACGAATCATATCTTGCTCATAAGTATCATTATAAGTATCATTATATGAATCAATAAACTGCGCTAAAGACTGCACTATAAATACTTTTGCTTGCTTATCTAATTTAGATAACTCTTTTTTAGCTAAAGGATGAAATTCAAGCTGATAGCTCACAACTAAAGCCCCATTTCTGACTGAATACTTTCAAATGAAATAGCCTTAACACTCCCATTTCGCAGCTCTTTCGCTCGTTTAGATGCTAACTTTAAATCTAACAAATCAAAATACTGGCTTAAAGCATCAGCAACCATGTGGCTTTTTTTCTCACCCAGCTCTTCAGAAAACTCGGCCAATTCTTTGACTATATGTTCAGGAAGGGTAAATGTTGCTTTTAATGACTGCATAAACTATCTCCTTAAAATACTTATTATAATACATACTTTAGACAGCGCCCCATAAAACCTTTAACGCAACCAGAAACAGTAATCCTGAAAAATATCGCTTTAATTTTTGCGCGGGTAATTGATTCGCTAATTTTGCTCCCAAAGGCACAGTTAAAATACTACTTAAAACCACCCCTGAAAAAGCTGGCATATAAATATAACCTAATGAACCTTCTGGTAGCTCTAATACATCCCAACCTAAAGCCATATAACTAATAGATCCAATAACAGCAATAGAAAAGCCACATGCACTCGAAATTGCCACGGCATTTTTCATTTCTACTCCATGCTTGGCAAGGTATGGCACCGTTAAAGTTCCTCCACCAGTACCTAAAAATGCAGAAACAAAACCAATCATACTGCCTGCTATTTTTAAATACAGCTTATTAAGGTCATGCACAGCTCGCTTGGGCTTATAAGCTAGCGCCATTTGCAAAGAAACAAGCAACAAATAAATACCAAAGATTAGCTGCAAATAACTAAATGCAAAATTATCTGCAGCAAAAGTACCGAATAAAACCCCAACAATCATGCCTAAACTTAAGTGTATAACGGGTATTTTCAGTAAAGCCCCTAAACGATAATGCGCCCAAGATGCGGACAAGGAGGTTACCACAATGGTTGCCAAAGAGGTAGCAATCGCAATTAGCATAACGTGACTGCCACCTATGCTATTACATGACAACAGAAATAGAAAGAAGGGCACTAATACTATGCCACCGCCCACACCAAACAGCCCAGCTAAAATTCCTGAAAAAGCACCAAAAATAAAACACAGTAAAAAAATATCTAGCATCACAAAAACCTTATCAATACTTTACTTTATTATATAAACTAATTATCGCCAATTGGCAGAATTTTGATAAACAAAGGTATTAGCTTGTTGCCTATATCGTTATGCCAAATCATGTTCATGTTTAGTTATAGTTCCCATGCTCCGCGTGGGAACGCATACCAAGACGCTCCAGCCCACGAGTAAAACAAGAAATGCCAAAAAGTCGAGCATATAAGATTACTGTATAATTTAAATTTATTGTCCAAAAGTCACTTATAAAACTTAGCTATCATGAAAGCCTATCTAGTCGGCGGCGCCGTCCGTGACACTCTTCTTAATTTCCCCGTCCGAGAACGTGATTGGGTGGTTATTGGTGAAACTCCCGAAGCCATGTTAAACCGTGGATTTATTGAAGTAGGTAAAGATTTCCCTGTTTTTTTACATCCAGAAACCAAAGAAGAATACGCTTTAGCGCGCACCGAAAGAAAAACCACGCATGGTTACAAAGGTTTCACTGTGCATGCAACCCCTGATGTCACCTTAGAAGATGATTTAATTCGCCGTGATTTGACCATCAATGCAATAGCCATGCTAGATGATGGCTCTTTAATTGATCCTTATAACGGCCAAGCAGATTTAAAAAACAAAGTATTTCGCCATATTTCCCCCAGTTTTTGTGAAGACCCTGTGCGTGTATTACGTATTGCTCGTTTTTGCGCACGCTACCAACACCTTGGCTTTAGCATTGCACCTGAAACCCAAATTCTTATGCAAGAGATGGTACAACAAGGTGAAATTGATTTTTTAGTGCCAGAACGTGTTTGGGCAGAAACTAAAAAAGCATTGGCCGAAATAACACCCGCAGCCTATTTTCAAGCACTACTTGATTGCGGTGCACTAGAACGTATCTTCCCTGAAATTAACGCACTCTTTGGTGTGCCACAAACGGCAGAGTATCATCCAGAAATTGATACGGGTCTTCATACCTTAATGGTCTTAGAGCAAGCTTGTTTGCTAACGGAAGATTTAACCGTGCTTTTTGCGGCATTAACGCATGATTTAGGCAAGGCACTGACAGATAAAGAAAACTGGCCGCATCATTATGGCCATGAAACCTTAGGTTTAAGTGCGTTAAAAAAATTATGCAAGCGCTTACGCGTCCCTAATGACTATCAAAAATTAGCGCATCAAGTAATGGAATACCATACCCATTGCCATCGAGCCAAAGAGTTAAAGCCAAGTACCTTGTGTAAACTATTAAGCAGCTTAAATGCCTTTAAAAATAGCGCTCAATTAGATGCTTTTTTATTGACTTGTGAAGCCGATGCAAAAGGGCGCTTAGGCTTTGAAAACACCGCATACCCTCAAGCTGACTATTTACGAGCTATTCATAAAGCAGCTTGCTTAGTTGATACTAGCGACATTTTAAAAAGTGATTTACAAGGCAAAGCAATAGGCGAGGCTATTTTTAATTTACGTAGCGCTGCCATTAAAAAAATAAAACAACAACTTCCAACCACTAAACAGGACTAACCATGCCTTCTTTTGATATTGTTTCAGAATTTGATATGCACGAAGCACAAAATGCACTCGCTCAAGCCAACAAAGAAGTCGGCGATCGATTCGATTTTAAAGGATCTAATGCAGAATTTGTATTAACAGATAAATCTATTTTAATGAAAGCGGCATCACCTTTTCAATTACAGCAAATGCTGCCTATCTTGCTTTCTAAGCTTACTAAACGAGGTATTGATATTGCTTGTTTGGAAACTGGGGATGTAAAAGAAGCCGCTAAAACAGCGGAGCAGCGGATAGAAATGCAAGAGGGCATTGATAAACCTTTAGCAAAAAAAATCGTCAAGCTCATTAAAGATAAAAAGCTAAAAGTCCAAGCCGCGATTGAAGGTGAAAAAATTCGTGTGACAGGTAAAAAACGCGATGATCTACAAGAAACCATGCAAATGTTACGTACTGCAGAGCTAGAACAGCCCTTACAGTTTAATAACTTTAGAGACTGAGCCGTTAAAGGTTAATCTGAAAATTTTTCTCTTACCACTAATATCTTATCTAAAACCTGATTAAAAACATCAACAATCACGGGATCAAAATGTTTCCCTGATTAATCATTGATTAACTTAATCGCATCTTCCAAAAGCCAGGCTTTTTTATAAGGCCTGGACATGGTTAAAGCATCAAAGACATCTGAAACCGCCGTTATTCTGCCATACAGATGAATATCATTGCCTTTTAAACCCGAAGGATAACCACTGCCATCCCATTTTTCATGATGTGTTAACGCAATTATCCCAGCATTTTTTAAAATACTACTTTTTGAACCTTTAAAAATACCGTAGCCAAATTCAGCATGTTTTTTCATTAATTCCCATTCATCATTATTCAGCTTTTCTTTTTTAAGCAACACACTATCAGGAATCCCAATTTTTCCAATATCATGCATCGGAGCCGCTAATTTTATTTGTTCTGATTCCTTATCATCAAGCCCCAAGGCTTTGGCTATTATTTCAGAATAAAGTCCCACTCTTATTGTATGCGCAGCCGTTTCATTATCTCTATATTCCGCTGCCAAGCCTAAGCGCTCAATCATTTCCTTTTGCGTATCTAATAAGTCTTTGGTCCGTTGCTGCACAATACTTTCAAGGTCATGTGAATACTGCAGGTTTTTTTATGTGCCAAATGCATTTCTAACAGATTACGCACTCGCTGGGCTACTTCCTCATCATCAAAAGGTTTTGATAAAAAATCTCTTGCACCTTCTTGTAAGGCTTGTAAGCGTATTTTTCTATCATTCTGAGCGGTTAACACTAATACAGGCGGTTGTGGGTTGTGGTTAATTTCTTTAAACAACTACATCACATCAAACCCTGTTAAAACAGGCATATTGAGGTCTAAGATCACAAGGTCTGGCGGGGTATTTTTATAAAATTTAACTGCCTCACTTGGGTCACTAAAAAATGACACATTTGAAAAGCCATCCCTTTCCAGGAGCTCTTCAATAATATCAAGATTCACTACTTCATCATCAATAACTAGAATTTTTGCATTTTCAAAATCTTGGAAATTATTTGTCATATTAAACTCTGCCGCTGAAAATCAGGGAAACGGAGCGCAGCGAAGTGATGATTTTTAGTCCGCAGTAGGCGACAGGGAAATTCGCCAATCCGAAGTGAACTGGTCAGTTCGCTCGGGAGGCAAGTAGTTATCCCGACAGCCGTCAAGTCATTTGAGGTAGACTTAACGAAGCAGTGTTTTTTGCGTAGTTGAGTTGGACGCAGGACGAACTGGGGCTCCCATAAATCGCTCCGTGCTGAATGAAGATTGGCGATAGGACATCCCAATGTTTCATGAAGTAGGAATGGCGCGCCTAAAGCTCTTTAATGCTCTCGGCGCAGACCGCCCAACTCTAAGGGCTTCTATAGTGACAGAAATATAGTCAATAACTTGTTCAATTCTTTGCAAAATGTCCTTGTGTGCATCAAGAATAAAAGTAAC
>JAJJBE010000217.1 GCA_020996635.1 Bathymodiolus brooksi methanotrophic gill symbiont | reverse complement strand
CGACTGCTCGATTAGAGATTCTCAGTGCCCAGCAAGGGCTGAACAAGTTCGCTTTAAAATCGAAACTTTATATTAATGCTATTCGACAAGCTTTTGATGAATTGCAACAATTAAAGTCGGCTACTGCGTAACATCAGTTACAAACTTAGCTTTGCTATCTTTCCAAGATAGTGTTTGCACAAGACTTGCCGCAACAACTGACTTTTTCTCAAGGTTGTTTACTTCAACTTCCGTTAATACCCCTCTAATTCTTGTGCTGATAGGGCAGCAAATTAAAAGCCCCGTTTTTTTGTTGTATTCTTTACTACTAAGTACAAAAGCAGGGCGATATTTACCAATTTCTTTTCCCTTTACAGGCTCAAAATCTAACCAGATAATATCACTTCTTTGTGGAATATATTGTTGCATCATCAATAATTCAATTCATTATTAAGATTAGTTGCAAGCAACTCTTCACCTGAAGATTCAAGCGAGAGATCTGCTAATAATTCAGCTTCCGTAAATTTTAAATATGCTTTTTTATGGAGAGGTTTAATATTAATTCCATTTTCACTTACCTCAATAGAAATTTCAGAGCCTTTGTGCAAGCCTGCGGCATTAGCCACCGCACTAGTAATGCGGATAGCGAGTGAGTTACCCCACATATTAACCTTTGCTTGAGTTTGCATAATACACCTATAAATACGATAACTTTATGCAAGTATACCCAAACGAAATCAAGATGCAGAGCTTAACACCTGAAAATTATCGTTAATTCTTTCGTTTAAAGAGTCGGCAATACTAGGTAATGTCCGATCAAAAAAATGATTTATTTGATGTCGAAATTCCTTAGCCGTTGCAAAATATTTATTATTCCGTGCGTGTTCATTCATGACCTTCCAGAGTCGTTCTATCGGATTTAAATTAGGACTGTAAGGTGGTAAATAATGGAGTTTAATATTTAATTCTTTTGCTTTTTCAACCACAACGCTTGATCGATGATAGCCCGCTCCATCGAGCACAATATTTATGCAGTGACTTGATGCGTATTGAGCCTTTATTTTTTCAAAAAAATCAATAATAGACTCACCATTGACGGTTTTATATTGATGGGGGATCGCTTCAGATAAAAAGCCCAATCGAATGGCTCTGATGATATTTAATCGAGTTCGACTGCCTGTTGTTTCAATGACTTTATCAACGCCTGTTTTAATCCAGCCAGAGGTGACTTTTGTGGCTTGTGTTGGAGGGACTGCATCAATGAATAGCATAGACGGACAGAACATAAGCAACAATTTGATGGGTATGAACGTCAGTAATTTCAGATAAATGTTAAATCAATTTTTCTGTCTGGTCAGCCTTTAAAAGGCTTTGTGAGCCCCCATTTTCAGGGGCTAACTTTTGTTTGTTTTTAAAGTCCATCAGATGACGCGAAATGGTAGAGTCATGTTTTCTTAAAGCTTGGGCAATTTGTGTGATTGACCAGCCTTCTGAGCTGAGTAATATGGCTTTAATTCGATCGCACTCATGTACATCACGGACTTTATTATGCCGCAATTCTAATGCCTTTTTTTGTTCGGAGGTGAGTGTGATTTTCATATTTTGTATAGCTTGACTTGATTTTTCTCATTTATCAAGCATCTTCAATGATTTTGGGTATAAAACATTGGTTTTATTGAATTATCTAACTTAGGAACGTGCACGAAACAATCTCCCGATTTCTAACTAGTCTTTTTGCACCAGGAAGGCGGCTCTCATTCGTTGCGTAGAATAACTATGCGCCTCATGAGAGCAACCTTCCTGGCACAAAAATCCTGCGTTATAACTTCGGGATGTTATTCCGTGCACGTCCCTAAGTTGATGAAATAAAAAGCTTAAAAGTTACCCACAAACGCTGAAAATCAGGGAAACGGAGCGCAGCGAAGTGATGATTTTTAGTCCGCAGTAGGCGACAGGGAAATTCGCCAATCCGAAGTGAACTGGTCAGTTCGCTCGGGAGGCAAGTAGTTATCCCGACAGCCGTCAAGTCATTTGAGGTAGACTTAACGAAGCAGTGTTTTTTGCGTAGTTGAGTTGGACGCAGGACGAACTGGGGCTCCCATAAATCGCTCCGTGCTGAATGAAGATTGGCGATAGGACATCCCAATGTTTCATGAAGTAGGAATGGCGCGCCTATAATGGTACGTGAAATTAGGAATGGAGATATATGATGATTAATTTAACAGCAACAGAGGCGAGAAAGTCTTTTTTTGATCTGATTAAGCAAAGTAATCAAACACATGAAATTTTTGAAGTACAGCATAAATCAGGAAATGCTATTTTAATGTCTGCAGATGAGTATGAAAGTTTACAGGAAACCTTGTATTTATTATCTCAACCCCAGTTTAAAGAAGATTTTTCAGAGGCAGAAAAAGAGATTGTACAAAGAGATTTAGTGAGCTTTGAAGATGTTTTTGGTGAAGAGCAGTAATGACATGCTCAGTTTACCAATTGCAGTTTACCAATTGCAATTTACCAAGAAAGCTAAAAAGGATATTCAAAGCCTATCTCCAAAGTTGAAAGCGAAGTTAAAAGATATTTTAAGGTATAAAATTGCCCTTAAACCAGAAAGTGGCAAGCCCTTAGTGGGAAGTCTGAAGGGGTATTATTCGGTAAGACTGTCTTATCAAGACAGAGTGCTCTATAAAATAGAAAAAGATAGGTGTATGATGTGTCAACACTTTTATGGACACAAAATTAAGCTGCTTTTAGCGACATTTCGTAATCAGCAGGTGACTTGTAATCATTCGCTGAATGACGTCGTTTACGGTTATAAAAAACCTCGATATATTCA
>JAJJBE010000024.1 GCA_020996635.1 Bathymodiolus brooksi methanotrophic gill symbiont | reverse complement strand
CCCAGTTCGTCCTGCGTCCAACTCAACTACGCAAAAAACACTGCTTCGTTAAGTCTACCTCAAATGACTTGACGGCTGTCGGGATAACTACTTGCCTCCCGAGCGAACTGACCAGTTCACTTCGGACTGGCGAATTTCCCTGTCGCCTACTGCGGACTAAAAATCATCACTTCGCTGCGCTCCGTTTCCCTGATTTTCAGCGGTTGATGCGGCTATGTTACGTTTAGGAAAAATGAAGTTTCGTTTAGACTCAAATGTGCAGCAAGGTAAACCAACCATGGCACAACTGTTAATTAGTCATCCGAACTTAACGGGTATGCAAATGGATCAGGTGACACGATTTAAACGTAAATCACATTTTATTAAACAAATTAAAGTCACTTTTGATGGTAAAGCGATTTTAACGGCAAAAACCGATATAGCGATTAGTTCTGATCCTAATTTTCGTTTTTATTTTGTGCCTAAGAAAAAAGGTGAGTTAAAGGCGGAATTCACAGACACTTCATGTGAAAGCCCAGTGAGCCGTGATGTATGCCAGTCGGGTAAAACTTATACTAAAGTTTATCAGGTAGTGCCTTAGATGTACGGAACATCGTAAGAAAAGGCTACGTCATTGTTAAGTGTGCCCTAGTAAGGGAGTGTTAATGCATTGAATTACATAACTAAACTAGATTCACCAAATCATTTACAGGCTCATGTTTACTTGCCTCGAAATAGGAGGCAAGTAAACATTTCAACAATTATAAAGTGCGATATAGTCTTTAGCACTTTTCTCCCAAGAAAAGTCTTTTTTCATGGCATTTTTTTGTAGTTGTTTCCATACCTTTGCATTTGCATAAATTAATAAAGCACGTTTGATTGTTTCTAATAACGCTCCCACTGAAGGCTCATTAAATACAAAACCAGTCGCAGTATGGTCAGTAATAGTTTCAGGCAAAGTATCAACAACCGTATCAGCTAATCCACCTGTATGCCTTACGATGGGTAAGGTACCATAACGCTGGCTAAATAATTGATTGAGTCCACAAGGCTCAAAAAGAGAAGGCATTAAAAAGAAGTCTGAGCCAGCTTCAATTAAATGTGCTAAATCTTCATCGTAGCCAATTTTAATCGAAATTTGATCAGGGTGGAGATAACTTAAATTCGTTAGACGATGCTCTAAATCTTTATCCCCACTACCTAATAAAACAAATTGCATTGGATAATTCACCATGCTTTCAAGGCAAGCAATAACCAAATTAATCCCTTTTTGATCCACTAAGCGACTGATTAAACCAATGACAGAGATACTTTCATCTTCAGGTAAAGAAAAATGTTTTTGTAAGGCTGTTTTATTAATTGATTTTTTCGCTAAATTATCAACGCTGTAAGCTTGTGGAATACGCGTATCATTTTCAGGGCTCCATTGCTCAAGGTCAATACCATTAATAATGCCATGTAGATCATTATGTCTATGCTGTAATAAATTATCTAAACCATAGCCAAATTCAGGTGTTTGAATTTCTAAAGCATAGTTTGGGCTAACGGTTGTAATATGGTCAGCACAAGCAATTCCTCCTTTAATGAAGGACATATTGCCATAAAACTCAATAAGATTGTGGTTCCATAGCTCACCAGGCAAGTTAAGGCTCTGAAAAATATCTTTCGAATAGACACCCTGATATGCCATATTATGAATAGTAAAAACAGTGGCCGGCCTAACTGGCTCAAGACTGAGTAGGGCCGGAACTAAACCACTTTGCCAATCATTGCAATGTACGATATCCGCTTGCCAGTTTAGATCAGCCCTATTTTGCGAAATTTCAACAGCGATACGGCTAAATAATGCAAATCGTTCGGCGGAGTTAGCCCAAGGGTTACCATCTTTATCGGTGTACGGGTTACCTTCATCACCAAAAAACTCATGGTAGTCCAAAAGCCAAACAATCACATCACTATCTGGCAGCTGAGTTTCTAAAATATGCACAGTACGATTATCAACATATAATGTGCATTTTTTATGTACTTCTTGGGTATATTTAATCGCTCCATAATTAGGCAATAAAATGCGTATATCTTGTCCTAATTGGGCCAAAGAAAGAGGCAGACTTCCAGCAACATCAGCTAACCCTCCCGTTTTTATAAGCGGGTGTACTTCACTACTAACAAAAAGTATTTTTTTCATGAGGTTTTTTGTAGAACAATTGCACCTAAAGGGGGAATTGTTAAATTAATAGATTGGTCTTGATGCATCCAAGGGGGATTTTCAGAATTAGTAGGATTATTTCCTTTGTTACTTCCCGCGTAGTATTCTGAATCGGAGTTAAAAATTTCGGAATAGACACCTGGTTCTGAAACACCAATACGATAATTTTCACGAGGTATTGGGGTAAAGTTTAAAACAATCAATAAAGATTCATTACCTGATTGTCGTGTAAAACTAATAATAGATTTTTCAGTATCATTGCAATCCACCCAAGAAAAACCTTGGTTATCAAAATCATGCTGAAATAGACTAGGGTGCTTAGCATAAAGATGGTTTAAGTCTTTAACTAAGGTTTGCAACCCTTTATGCAAAGGGTACTCTAAAATATACCAATCTAGTGTTTGGTTAAAATTCCACTCTGTTCCTTGCGCAAATTCACAGCCCATAAAGAGTAGTTTTTTACCAGGGTAGGTAAACATAAAGGTAAGTAACAGCCGTAAGTTAGCAAATTTTTGCCATTCATCACCAGGCATTTTATCTAATAAAGAGCCTTTGCCATGCACCACTTCATCATGGGAAAAGGGTAGTATAAAATTCTCAGTAAATGCATATAACATTCCAAAGGTAAGCTTGTCATGATGATAGGTTCTATGCACAGGATCCTCTTTCATATAAGAAAGCATGTCATGCATCCAGCCCATATTCCATTTCATAGAAAAGCCCAAGCCACCTGTGTCAGTTGGATGGGTTACTTGAGGGAATGAAGTTGATTCTTCAGCCATTACCACAGTACCTGGGTGCTGTTGGTGAGTAATGATATTAAGCTCGCGTAAAAAATCTATGACTTCTAAATTTTGATTTCCGCCATGCTCATTAGGAATCCAGTCACCTTCTTCACGAGAGTAATCAAGGTATAACATAGAGGCAACAGCATCAACGCGTAAGCCATCTAAATGAAATTCTTCTAGCCAAAAATTTGCACTGGCCAATAAAAAGTTTTTAACTTCATTACGGTCATAATTATAAATTAAGGTTCCCCAATCACGATGCTCACCTTTGCGAGGGTCTTCATGCTCATAAAGTGAGCTACCATCAAAACGTGCAATAGCGAAATCATCTTTAGGAAAGTGAGCTGGAACCCAATCTAGCATGACACCAATATTATTTTGATGACAATAATCAACAAAATAACGAAAGTCATCTGGTGTTCCATGTCGGCTAGTAGGGGCAAAATATCCTGTTACCTGATAGCCCCATGATGCATCAAGAGGATGCTCGGTAATCGGCAGTAATTCAATATGGGTAAACCCCATTTCTTTTACATAAGCAACGAGTTCGGTAGCAAGTTGTCGGTAATTCATAAAATTACCTTGAGCATCGCGTCGCCAAGAACCTAAATGAACCTCATAAATAGACATCGGTTGGTGCAACCAATCAAACTCAGCTCGTTGTTGCATCCAGTTGTTATCAGACCATTGGTATTGGTTTTCATCAATAACTATGGAAGCGGTGCTAGGGCGGAACTCAAACCTCTGTCCGTAAGGATCTGTTTTTACATGGATTTGCTGTGTATCTTGATTGAGTATTTCAAAGCGATATAAACAGCCTTCAGTTGCCTCAGGGATAAAGATCTCCCAAATGCCACTGATGATTAAATTACGCATTGGGTGGCATCGACCATCCCAATTATTGAAATCAGATACGAGGCTAACACGTGTTGCATTAGGTGCCCAAACAGAAAAAAGCACCCCTGAAACACCATCAATAGTATGCAGGTGACTACCTAGTTTTTTATAAATATTCCAATGTTTACCTTCAGAAAATAGGTGTTGGTCAAACTCAGGAAATTGCGTACCAAAAGAATAAGGGTCATGCCTTATAACAACCTCTCCTGATTTATTGCTTATTTTTAATTGGTAATGCTCTGTTGCCCCCCCCGAGCTAGGTAAAATTGCTTGGAAAAAATCAGAATCAGGCAGTCGTGAAAATTCTATATTTTCATCTAGCAAAGAAACAGATTCTGCATAGGGTAAATAAAGCGTGATTTTAGTTTTTAAGTAAACCTGATGTTTGCCTAGAATAGAAAAGGGGTCGTGATGTTTTGCCTCAGAAATCTTAATTAAATGAGAATCAAGAGAATTTTTATTTGATTTCTTGTTCATTAGGCAATGCCTCGGTATAGTGGAATTTAAGTTCTACATGAATAGTAACAAATAAAAGTAGAAATGTAATAGTCTAATTTAACGAAAGGTAATTATATGTCTAGCACAGAGTCCCCTTCGACTGACCGTTTTGTCAGTAACTTAACACAAAACGCTATTGCTTTAATTTTAGCGGGTGGACGTGGTTCACGATTAAAAAACATGACAGATTGGCGTGCAAAACCCGCTGTCCCGTTTGGGGGGAAGTTTCGCATTATTGATTTCCCACTATCGAACTGTATTAATTCGGGTATTCGTAAAATTGGCATCTTAACGCAATATAAATCAGACTCTCTTATTAGGCATACACAGCAAGGCTGGGGGTTTTTGCGTGGCGAGTTTGGTGAGTATGTTGACTTGATGCCAGCTCAACAAAGACATGATGAAAACTCATGGTACAAAGGGACAGCGGATGCTATTTTTCAGAATTTAGATATTTTACGTAGTAGAGCGCCAGAACATATTATTATTTTAGCAGGCGACCATATCTATAAAATGGACTATGGTGAAATGTTAGCTGACCATGTTGCACAAAATGCAGACTTAACTATCGGCTGTTTAGAGGTTTCACTAGAAGAGGCTAAAGCCTTTGGTGTGATGCATATCAACGAAGACCGCCATGTTAAGAATTTTGTAGAAAAACCAAATAACCCACCAACAATGCCTGGGAAACCTGATAAAGCATTAGCATCCATGGGAATTTATGTTTTTAACTCACAGTTTTTGTTTGATCAGTTAGAAAAAGATGCTGCAAACCCTGAGTCTACTCATGATTTTGGGCATGATATTATTCCATCTGTTATTGGGACACATACTGTTAATGCTTACCCATTTTTAAATCTACAAGGCAAGCAAAGTTATTGGCGTGATGTGGGTACATTAGATGCTTTCTGGTCGGCAAATATGGAGTTAGTTCGAGTTAATCCAGAGCTTAATTTATATGATAAAACTTGGCCTATTTGGACTTATCAAGCCCATACACCGCCAGCGAAATTTGTTTTTGATGATGATGATAGAAGAGGCTATGCTGTTGACTCTATGGTTGCTGGAGGCTGTGTTATTTCAGGTTCGGCAGTTAAAAAATCATTATTATTTTCTAATGTTCGCGTCAATTCATACTCCGTGATTAAAGATTCATTGCTTTTACCTGATGTTAATATAGGTAGGCATTGTCGTATAACAAAAACAATTATAGAAGAGGGCTGCCAAATTCCCGAAGGAATGGTTATTGGGGAAAATAGAGCAGATGATGAAAAACGTTTTCATGTCAGCCCAGGTGGGGTTGTCTTGGTAACACCAGATATGTTGGGAAATAAAAGACATTATGTCAGATAAGAAAAAATTAAAATTAGTGCTATGTTGGCACATGCACCAACCCGAATACAGAGATTTGCAAACAGGTGAATTTAAATTACCTTGGACCTATCTACATGTTATTAAAGACTATGTAGATATGGTTGCGCATTTGGAAAATGAACCTGCTGCAAAAGCTGTGATAAATTTTGCCCCAATTTTATTAGAGCAAATAGAAGATTATGCAAAACAAGTGAATGATTTTTTGCATGATCATATCGCTATTAAAGACCCATTATTAGCTGGGCTCTCTTTACCTTCAATTCCTTCAGATCTGGATGCACGTATAGAGTTAATTGATAACTGCATGCGTGCTAATCGTGAACGCCAAATTGACCGTTACCCCGCTTTTCAACATTTAGTCAAAATGGCAGAATGGATTAAAAGTGATACAGGGAGCACACAGTATATAAATGCTCAATTTATTACTGATATTTTGGTTTGGTATCACCTAGCTTGGATAGGTGAAACGGTTAAATTAAAAGATGGGCGAGTACAACGGCTTATTCAAAAGGGAAGTAATTTTAGTTTTCATGATCAACTGGAAATTATTGAAATAATAGGTGAGCTACTCTCCAAGGTAACGTGCCGCTATAACGCATTAGCAAAAAAAGGGCAAATTGAGTTGTCAATGACACCTTATGCCCACCCCATTATTCCTTTAATGCTGGATATAAAATCAACTCATGAAGCAATGCCTGATGCACCATTACCCGATTTGCAGTCTTATCCTGGTGGAGAAGAACGGGTTAAATGGCATTTAAGAAAAGGTATTAGTACTTTTAAACACTTTTTTGGTGAAGCACCGCTTGGTTGCTGGCCTTCTGAAGGAGCAGTTAGCACTGAAACACTTGAGTTATTAGGTGAGTTTGGTTTTTCTTGGGCAGCAACGGGCGGAAGCGTTTTACATAATAGTTTAAATGCTTCAGGACTAAGCGTAAAAGAAATACAGCACCCTTATCAAGTCGAAGGTACAAATATTCCTTGTTTCTTCCGCGATGATGGTCTATCTGATTTCATTGGCTTTAAATATTCAAAATGGCATGCGGATGATGCGGTCGCTGATTTAGTTAATCATTTAGAAAACATTGCAGAAACAGAGCCTGAAGGTAGTGTTGTTTCTATTATTATGGATGGTGAAAATGCTTGGGAGTACTTCCCTGAAAATGGTTACCATTTTTTAAGTGCCCTCTATAAAAAATTAGCTGATCACCCTAATATTGAGCTAACTACTTTCTCAGAATGTTTAGCGGAAAAGGTAGAGGTTAAAGCTTTACCTAAATTAATTGCTGGAAGCTGGGTTTACGGGACATTTTCAACTTGGATTGGTGATCTTGATAAGAACCGTGGCTGGGATATGCTTGGGGATGTTAAGCGGGCATTTGATATTGCTATTTCATCAAATAATTTATCTGCTGATAAAATTAAAACCGCTAAAATTCAACTGGCTATTTGTGAAGGATCAGATTGGTTTTGGTGGTTTGGTGATTACAATCCAGGCGAGGCGGTTAGCTCATTTGAAAAGCAATATCGTTTGAATTTAGCTAATTTATACCGAGTATTAGGTGTCGAAGCACCTGCTTATTTAGCATTAGCTTTTACTCAAGGTTCCGGTGCTCCTGCAAATGGCGGTACTATGCGGACAGGGACTGATTAAACGTGGAATCTGCTCATTTATTGTCTAAACGTCGTGCGGGAATTTTATTACATATCACCTCTTTACCTAATAGCACTGGTAAAGGTGACTTAGGCCCAGAAGCTTATAATTTTGTAAATTTTTTGGCCGATACAGGCATAAAAGTCTGGCAAACACTTCCGCTTGGTGTTCCGCATGCTGATAATTCACCCTATCAATGTCTATCAGCTCATGCAGGAAACCCTGAGCTGATAAATTTATTAGAATTATACGAAAAAGGCTGGCTTAAAGAGGTTAAAAACTGTCCAGCTTGCGATGCTGGGCAGTGCTTTAAAACAAAATGCATCATTTTTAAAGCCTATCTAGGCTTTGATAAATTAGCAACAGAAGAAGATAAACAAGAGTTTATTGATTTTTGTGATGATAAGGTCAGTTGGTTAAATGATTTTTCACTTTACCTTGCTTTACGTGAGCAGTTTTCTGGATCCTGTTGGAACCAATGGCCTGAATCTTTAAAACAACGTGAACCAGCAGCGCTAGAAGAAGCGCGCAGAAAATTAGAAATTCCTATAAAAACCATACAATTTGAACAATTCATTTTTTATAAACAGTGGATAGCGCTTAAAGACTATGCCAATGAGCATGGTGTTTTATTATTTGGTGATATTCCAATTTTTGTTTCTTATGACAGTGTTGATGTTTGGGCAAATAGAGATGTTTTTAAATTAGATGAGCAGGGTGAAATGCCAGTTGTTGCTGGTGTACCACCGGATTATTTTTCTGAAACTGGACAGCGCTGGGGTAACCCACATTACGATTGGAACTACCTGAAAGAATCTGATTTTTCTTGGTGGATTGAGCGTATGAAAAGCCAATTAGAAATGTTTGATATTTTACGTATCGATCACTTTAGAGGTTTTGAAGCTGCGTGGGAGATTCCTGCAGATGAAGAAACTGCGATTAATGGTAAATGGGTTAAGGCACCTGGTGATTTATTGTTAACGGCATTGAAAAAAGCATTCGGTGAAATGCCATTGGTGGCTGAAGACTTGGGCATTATTACTGAAGAAGTCGATGTTTTAAGGCGTGATTTTAAATTGCCTGGCATGAAAATTCTACAATTTGCATTTGGTGATACGGCTGAAAATCCTTATTTACCGCATAATTACGAAAAAAACACCGTCGCTTATACCGGAACACATGATAATGATACGACATTAGGATGGTTTAATTCTCTAAGTGAAAACGAACAGCACCATATCTACCAATACTTAGGTTTATCAAATGCCAGTATGCCTTATTTATTAATTGGTACTGCATTTTCCTCGGTTGCAAATTTAGCTATTGTTCCTATGCAAGACGTTCTTGAGCTTGGTAGTGAGGATAGAATGAATATCCCTGGCACAGTTGAAGGCAATTGGTCATGGCAATTTTCTTGGCAGCAATTAACAGAAGATAAAGTACGTAAATTATCTGGAATTATTAAGATGTTTGCTCGGTAAATATAAATTCTGCCCTTTATTGATGTTGATTTATTGCCCAAATAATATGTTCTGTAACAAGTTCAGTAGAGGTTTCTTTTTTTAATACCAGTTGCTGCAAAACCGCTTTTGATTTTGGAGCATTGCCTAAGGAGACCGCTATATTTCTTTGCCATTGTTGGTAGCCAATCCGTCTAATGGCAGAGCCTTCTGTTTTTTGTAAAAACTCTGCCTCAGTCCAGGCAAATAAAGCTAATAAATGTTGGCTATTTAGATTATGCCGAGGATTAAAATCTGCTTCTTTAGAAAGCTTAGCAAATCGATTCCAAGGACAAATTAACTGACAGTCATCACAACCATAAATACGGTTGCCCAGTAGTGGACGGAATTCCAGTGGAATTGATCCTTTATGCTCAATGGTTAAATAGGAAATGCAGCGCTTGGCATCAACCTGATAAGGAGCCACAATGGCTTGAGTAGGGCAAATATCTATACAAGCAGTACAAGCGCCGCAATGGTTATTACTTTTAGCATCTATTGCTAAGGGAAGTGAGGTATAAATTTCCCCTAAAAAAAACCAAGACCCTGCTTTTTTATTAATGATATTACTATGTTTACCTATCCAGCCTAAACCTGCTTTTTCAGCGATTGCTTTTTCTAAAACAGGTGCCGAATCAACAAATGCACGATAACCAAAAATACCAATTTCTTGTTCAATTTTTTGTGCTAATTTTTGCAGACATTTACGCAATAACTTATGGTAATCGCGCCCTAAAGCATAACGAGAGATAAAAGCACTCACTGGGTTATTTAAATTGTTTTCACTATTTTCTTGTAATTCAGGCAGGTAATTCATTCTTACTGAAATAATACTGATTGTATCGGGGTGTAAAAGTGCCGGTCGGCTACGTTTTAAGCCATGTTTATGCATGTAATCCATATCGGCATGAAAACCTTTTTGGATCCACTCTTCAAGTCTTTTTTCTGCTAATTCTAAATGTGTATCTGTAATCCCTATTTGTTGAAATCCTAATTCAATGCCCCACTGTTTTATTTGATTACTTAGATCAATCATTTTTAGATCCCTTTATAATGAGGCATTACCGCTTAACTGACGATATTATTATGCAATTATCTACCACCAAGCTCTATAGCGCCCAGCAAACAAGAGAAATAGATTACCGAGCACAAAAAAAACTTAAACTTTCTGGCTTGCAATTAATGCTAAAAGCAGCGGAAGCAAGTTTACAAGTTATAAAAGAACATTATACCTCGGTAAGAAAAATAACTGTTCTCTGTGGTGCAGGAAACAATGCAGGTGATGGCTATTTACTAGCTAAACTGGCGATACAGAGTGGCTATCAAGTTATACTTATTTCGCTTGTTGATCCCGATAATTTAAAGGGTGATACTTCTACCGCTAAAGAAGCCTTTATAAAGCTAGGTGGAAATATTGTATTAGAAATAGAATCTCTCAATTTAGAGGCTGACTTATTGGTTGATGCTTTATTAGGTACAGGATTAAGCCGTCAGATAACAGGTGGTTTTTTACGAGCGATACAGCTAGTTAATAAATTAGATATTCCTATTTTCTCATTAGATATTCCTTCTGGCCTGAATGCTGATACTGGAAATATCATGGGGGAAGCAGTTCAGGCAGACTGCACCTTAACCTTCATTGCCTATAAGCAAGGTTTATATACTGCTTTAGCAGCAGATTATGTAGGAGAATTATTTTTTAATAATCTAGGTGTTAATACGGAAATAATTAATGAAACGAGTAGTGAAAAATTCTTAATTAATTCAATTTCCTTAGCTAACCGAAAGCGTTGCGCACATAAAGGTGATTTTGGACATAGTTTAGTGATTGGGGGAGATCGGCAATATGCTGGAGCAATTCAACTTGCTGCTAAAGCAGCTTTAAATAGTGGCTCTGGATTAGTCAGCGTGGCAACCCATAAAGAAAATGCAAAAAACATGACTATTACCAGCCCAGAAGTCATGGCTTACGGGATAGAAAACCTTTCTGAGCTAGAAAAACTCTTAAATAGAGTCACTGTTTTAGTGTTAGGTCCAGGCTTAGGGCAAGAAAGCTGGGGAGAATCTTTATGGCAGTCTGCCATTAATATTAGTATACCCAAGGTTATTGATGCAGATGCATTAAACTTTTTAGCAAAGATGCCGATATATTCAGATAACTGGATATTAACGCCACACCCCGGCGAAGCAGCACGGTTATTAAATTGCACCACACAAGAGATCTTAAATGATCGTTTTGATGCTGTTAGGCGACTGCAAACTAAGTATGGTGGTATTTGTGTGTTAAAAGGAGCGGGTAGTTTAATTTTTGATGGTAATGAAATGTTCATCAATTCGACAGGTAATCCGGGGATGGCATCAGGTGGAATGGGGGATGTCCTAGCAGGGCTAATTGGCGGGTTACTTGCACAAAAATTATCACTAAAATCAGCGGCTATTGCAGGGGTATATTTACACGGTTTAGCGGCTGACAAAGCTGCTAAACAATTAGGTGAACGTGGTTTGCTAGCCAGCCATGTTTTGAAACAAATTCAAAAGGTAGTTAATTAAGCATGGAGTTTATATTACATTCAGCGGAAGAAACTGAAGAGTTTGGTGCCATATTATTTAAAACTCTTCCTGAAAAATCACTAGTATTTTTGTTGGGTGATTTAGGGGCTGGAAAAACCACTTTAGTGCGTGGTTTTATGCGCAAAGCAGGGCATAAAGGCACCGTAAAAAGTCCAACTTATAACATTGTTGAAGAATATAAAATTAATCAGCGGTTATTTTTCCATTTTGATTTATACCGGTTGGTTGATCCCGAAGAATTAGAGTGGATTGGCATCGATGATTACTTACAGGAAACCAGTATATGCTTTATAGAGTGGCCTAGTAATGGTGAGGGTTATTTAGCCGAACCTAATATTATTATTTCTCTAGAAGTCATAGCTGAAGGTAGAAAAATAACCATTGAAAAAATGGAAGAGAGTTTAAAGAGTAAAATTCTACTGGAAAAACAGTAAGATATGATATAATGTAATCTTAAAGCTTTTGGGGATTTCTCATGAAAAAAATTATTATTATTTGGCTCTTAGCCATCTTAAATAGTTCGCTTTCATTTGCAGCGCAACTCAATGTTAATGCGGTTCGCATCCGTACAAATTCTGAAAATACACGCTTAGTTTTTGATACCTCTCGTATTCCTGAGCATAAAATCTTTCAATTAAAAAATCCTGATCGTTTAGTGGTAGATTTTAATAACGCCAAACTAGTAAGAAAATTAAAGCTTCCCCGTAACTCTTCAGCATTAATAACTGGCTTGCGCACTGCTAAACGTGGAAAGTCTGGTTTACGCGTGGTATTTGATTTACAAAAAAACATTACACCTAAGAGTTTTGTTTTAAAAGCCACTAAAACAACAAGCACACGCTTGGTGATTGATTTACCCAATAAAAATACAAAAACTAAAGTTGTAAAAGCTAGCACACGAAGAATAAAACCCTTTATTGTTGCTGTTGATGCTGGGCATGGGGGGAAAGATCCTGGGGCGCATGGAAAACATGGCACTTTAGAAAAGAAAGTTGTCTTTCAAATTGCACAAAAACTAACCAATATTATTAATAAAACGCCTAATATGCAGGCATTTATGGTGCGTAAAGGGGATTATTTTATTAGTTTAAAGGAGCGTAGCAGAATTGCACGCAGAAAAAATGCTGATTTATTTATTTCGATACATGCCGATGCATTTAGTAGCCCTAAGGCATCTGGCGCATCAGTTTTTACTTTATCTCGGCGTGGCGCAACCAGTGAAGCTGCACGCTGGTTAGCCAGCCATGAAAATGCTGCTGATTTAATTGGTGGGGTAAAGTTAAATGATAAAGATGATATTTTAGCTTCAGTACTACTTGATTTATCTCAATCTGCTTCACAAAATATTAGCCAATTAGTTGCTAAAGAAATTTTAGCAAACTTTGGCCGGATAGGTAAATTACATTCTAAAACGGTACAAAAAGCAGGCTTTAGAGTACTTAAATCTCCTGATGTACCTTCAATATTAGTAGAGACTGCGTATATCTCTAACCCAGCGGAAGAGCGCCGTTTAAAAAGTAGTAAATATCAATACAAGCTAGCTAATGCAATTCATAAGGGTGTATTGTCTTACGCAAAAAAACATACGATTGCATTTAATACCACGGTAAAAGAGACTTCTCATAAAATAGCGCGTGGTGATACTTTGCTAGGCATAGCGCTAAAATATGGAGTTTCATTAGATCAGCTAAAAAAAGCCAATGTGATTGCACAAAATAATACCATCAAAGTAGGGCAGCTTTTAACGATTCCCTTATAGGATTTTTTATCGGTAGTTTGAGCTTGTTAAGGATTTCATAAACTCGACTAAATCATTTTTCTCTTCATCCGTTAAATGTAAGGGAAAAATGGCAGGATCTAAAAACAAATTTTTATCACCACCTTTATCATAATACTCAATAACCTCTTCTAAAGTTTTTATACTTCCATCGTGCATATAAGGTGCAGTTAAAGCAATATTGCGCAAGGTAGGCGTTTTAAACTTGCCTATATCTTTAATAATACGAGTGACATTAAAACGACCTAACTCAGATTTTTCTTGTGTGCTTAACGGGTAATTTTCTGATTTTTTTAATGCAGCTACTAGCTTACTTTCTATAGGCTGTAATAGCTTAGAGCCTACACCAATATTGTAAAAGCGATTATCCGTGAATAAAGCATTATTCCAAGAGATTTCATGACAATTAGCACAGTTCCCTTTACGTTTAAAGACTAATAAACCACGTGCTGCACTTTTTGATAATTGAGTTCTATCTTGTGCAAAATAGTATTGGTCAAATTTTGAGTTTCCCGATATTAAAGTGCGCTCAAAACTAGCAATGGCTTTTGCAATATATTTACTACTTATATCTTGCTCAGAGACATTAAATATTTTCTGAATTTGCTGTTTATAATGTTGATCCTTTAAAACAATGGTTAAAATTTCTTGTGTGTTCGTTAACCCATGCTCAATCGAATTTAACATTGGCTGTAATGCTTGATCCTCTAAACTATTAGCACGACCATCGACAAATAATTTTTCAAAAAAGGCTGCATTAACAACAGTTGGTGCATTTCTTGTGCCTGTTAAACCAACAATGCCAACAGCATTCTTTTTACCATCAGTAAAGGCTAGTTCTTTTAAATGGCAACTAGCACAACTAATTTTTCCATTGAGGCTAAATTGTGGGTCATTAAATATCTGCTTTCCTAATAATATTTTTTCCACTGATTGTGGATTGTCTGCAGGTATATTTAAGGGCGGTAGGCCTAAATTATTATTTGCAAAAAGTGCAGGCGATAAGAAAAATAAAATGAATCGTAAATAAAACATAATAAAACCTCAAAAAAAAGGGGATGAAAAATCATCCCCTTTAATATGTAAACTAAATCTAAAAACCTTTAATAAACATTAATCTTGTTCAGGCATATCTTGAACAATCATGACGTACGGTTCGCCCAATGGGAATTTATCTTCTGGTTTTTTGAAGTAAACAACTTTACCATAAGTTTCATTAACTGCTGGTAAAATTTTAGCCGCTTCTTCTGCGGTTAAATCAGGGAAAGTGGCATGTGCACGAGGCACTTCAACTAAATGATAATGCCAATATCCTTTTTCTTCTTCTGGAAGGGAATTATATTGCGCAGTGGTAATAATGTATTCAAAGCCCATTGGTTTGTCTTGGTCCTTCATTCCAGAATGGAACATTAAGCAGATAAACGTACCATCATCATAAGCTTTACAATGGTGATGAACAATCATTGCTAATTTAGGGTCATGTACGCTATGAGTATCAGGTTTTAAGTGGCGGATAGCTTGAATATGCAAATCATTAAAACCAAGATGATTTGGATGTTCTTTTTGACGTGGATTTAAAGTTTCGTGATATAACTTTGGCTCTTCAGCAATATTTACTTTTTCAGTTGATGCGCATCCGACAACAAGCGTTAAAAGTGTGGCTATAAGTAATAGTTTAGTTTTCATTGGCATTCCTCAGAAATTTATTATTAGAGTTCGTAAAAGAAGGTCTTTTTTAGTACATGCATTACAATATACTAATATTCATACTAAGTAAAGTTCTAGGTTATTATTTTTTCTTATTTTGAGTTATTTACTTGCTCAAAGTCTAATTTTTAAAGTCTTCCAAGCTCGCTTACAATCGTCTATTACTAAGTATAAAGAGGGAATTAATATTAAGGTAATTAATGATGCAAATAGAATTCCAAAGCCAATAGAGACCGCCATAGGAATTAAAATTCGTGCTTGGCGGGAGGTTTCTAACATCATTGGGGCTAAACCAAAAAATGTCGTTAAGGTTGTTAATATAATAGGTCTAAAACGCTGAATACCCGCTGATTTGATAATCTTATGCGCAGATAAGCCACCTTTTTGTTCTAAATGTACAGCATGACTAATCAGTACTAATGCATCATTAACAACAATGCCGGAAAGCGCAACAATGCCTAGCATACTTAAAATACTGAGGCTTAAGCCCATTAAAATATGTCCAATAAGAGCGCCGATAACACCAAAGGGAATACTAACAATAACAATAATAGGTAGGCTATAATTTTTAAAAGGAATGGCCAACATAGCGTAAATAGCCAGTACAGCAAAAACAAAACTTAGTTTTAAGCTACCTAAGCTTTTACTAATATGTGCTTGTGAGCCTTCAAAACTGAACTGTAAACCTGGATATTTTTCGGCTAATGCAGGTAAATTCTTTTCTTTTAAAGCATTAATGATTCTTATTGAGCGGCTTTTAGGGTTTACATTAGCAGTGACTTGTACATTCCTACGACCATTGCGACGTTTAATTTCTGTAAACGCTCGACCTTTTTCAACTTTGACAACTTCCATAAGGGGGACATAAGTTGATGCGTTGGTTTTAATTAAAAAATCACGCATATCTTGGGCTGAATTACGCTCATTTTCGGGTAAACGCAACATCACTTTAATTTCATTACGCCCTCGTTGCTGGCGTAAAACTTCAGCACCATAGAATGCATTACGTACTTGTTGTGCAACGCCTAAAGCACTTAAACCTAAGCTTTCTCCTTCTGGCAGTAAGCTAAAATCAAACTGCCTTTTCCCAAGACTCATTCCATTGCTAATATCTTGTGCAATGGGGTATTCATGTAATGCATTAGCAAGCTCTTGACTGGCTTTTTCTAATACATCAATATTACGGTGTGTTAACTCAACCGTAATAGCAGAGCCAGAACCTGGGCCACCTGAATCAGATTCAAAAATTAAGCTATCTATCCCGGCAATTTCACCACTAGATTGTCGCCATAAATTAGTAAACCCATCCGTACTGATAATATTTTCACGAATATCTGGCGCAGCTAAATAAGTGCGAATAATCGCTTTATGGCTACCACCTTTGGCAATTTCAGCAAAAATTCCACGAATTAATAAATCACCATCTTTTATATTGTTAGCTGATTTTTTTGCAGATGCAACTAAGTGATCCACTACGGCCTGTGTTTTTTCAACCGGTGATCCATAAGGTAAAGTTAGTGTCGCCTGTGCAAAATCAGATTCAGTTTTCGGAAATAACGATAAGCCCATACGCCCACTAGCCGCATAAGAAAGCATGACGACCAGTAATGAAAAAGCAACGGTTAGGGTTAAATAACGATAATGCAGAGTAATATCTAATAAGCCACCATAACGATGTGCAACCCATAAGCGAAAAGAATGGCTGAAATTCTGCTGTTTAGTATAAAACCATAATTGCAGCCCAGTGCGCTGTTTATGTTTTAAATGGCCTAAATGATTAGGTAAGATAAATAAACTTTCAATTAAAGACAAAATAAAAACTAAAAGAACCACAGTAGGAATAACGATAAAGATTTTTCCCATTTGTCCCGGCATAAAAAACAAGGGCATAAAAGTTGCAATATTAGTCAAAATACTAAAGGTAACAGGGGTTGCCATTTCTTTTACACCCATGATTGCTGCTTGCATGGGGGCATGGCCTTCTTGACGAAAATGATAAACATGCTCGCCAATAATAATGGCATCATCAACAACAATCCCTAGTGCGATAATAAAAGCGAACAGGGAGATCATATTAAGTGATACCCCTAGAGTCGGCAAAAATAGAAAAGAACCTAAAAAGGCGATAGGGATGCCCATCATTACCCAAAAAGCTAAACGTATCTCCAAAAATAGCGCCAGTGTAATAAAAACTAAGGTTAAACCTAATGCACTAGTGCGTAGTAATAAATCAACACGTTCTTCATAAGATTTAGACGCATCGTAACGTATTTCTACATGAATTCCTTGTGGCAAATTAGTTTTACTTAATTCAATTTGCTGTTTAACAGTATCAAGAATTCCAATAGGCGTTTGGTCCCCAACACGATACACATTAACCATAATAGCGGGTAGCCCATTATAATTTGCAGAATAGTCGGTTTCTTCGTAGCCATCATTAATTTCTGCAATATCTCCAAGTAATACTTGCGACCCTGAAGCCGTGGTAATAATCGGTATTTTTGCAAAATCTAAGCCGGTGTTTTGACGCGCTTGCATGCGTATAAGTATTTCACCTGCATCCGTTTTAATATTGCCACCCGGTAAATCTAAACTAGCTAAACGAATTCGTTGAGCAATATCATTAAAGGTTAAATGATAACGACGTAACTGTTCTTGTGAAATTTCTATACTGATTTCTAAAGGGCGTACACCATCTAATTCAACTTGGCTTATATTTTTGGCTTGTAATAATTGCTCTCGAAAATTTTCTGCCAAATCATGTAAAACGGCTTCTTCAGTTTCTCCATATAAAACCAGAGAAACCGTTTTACGTTTGCTGGCGATCACTTTAATACTAGGTTCTTCAGCATCTTCAGGGAAAGTGGTAATACGATCAATTTCTTGCTGTATCTCTTGGGCTAGTAAATAAATATCAGCATCCATTAGTGCAACGACAATAACTCTGCCACTGCCTTCAAGTGCAGAAGAACTAATTTCATCAATGCCTTCCAAACCAGAAATACTATCTTCAATGACTAATAAGATACTACGTTCAATTTCTTCAGGGTCAGCTCCTGTATAACTAACAGAAATACTAATGCTATCAGTTACAAAATCAGGAAAAACTTCCTGTTTCATATTCTTCATAAACATTAAGCCACCTAAGATAAAGGCAAGCATAATTAAATTAGCGGCAACAGGATGATAAGTCATCCAGCTTAGAGCGCCCTGAGATTTTAATTCTGGAGAATTATTCTGCATAATTTGCTAAGCGTAGCTGCATGTTATTAACAGGGGTATTAAGGTGGCTAGTAATAAGCTGACTTTCAGAAGGTAGTGAATCGGCAGCGATAAAAATTTTTGCCTTCTCTTTCCATAAAGGCGTTATTTTTTGTACCGATAAAGTACTATTTTTAGTCAATAGCCATAGTGTATTTCCTGCATGTACTGCGGTTTCAGGAATTTCAATCACATTGTTTAATAACTCTGCTTGTATTTGTATTTTAACAAAAGACTCTAAAATAATGGGTGGGAGCTTACTCTCTTTGCTAAGTAAATTAAATGGATCATTGATTTCAATAATGACTTCAGCCATACGCCCATTAGGTTCTAATGCGGCTTTTAGACGTTTAACTTTGCCTACACGATAAACTTTATCTCCCCATGCGCTAGGGTAAAAAATTTTAGCCATTGAAGCCTGTTTAGAGTTAGGTCTAGGAAATTTTATTTTATTAAGGTCACTAACAGCTAAAGTGGCAATTACCCAAAAATTATCAGTTCCTGCTAATTTTATTAAGGGAGTTCCTGTAGAAAAGGTCGATACCCACGAGCCGATATGTGCATTGGTTGATAAAACAATCGCATTAAAAGGACTGACTGTCTTTGTGCGTTTAAGGTTCAGTTGTGATTGTTTTAATGCGGCTTTAGCTGCATCAACATTACTCTGAGCTAATAATAAATGGGGTTGTCGCAGTACCAGTACTTGGCTTTGCTCATCCAAGTCAGCACTTAAAAGTTTAAATTCACGCTCAGCAATTGCTTGCTGGCCTTGTTCTAAAGTTAAAGTAAATTCAGCTTTAGCTAATTCATTTTCTTTTTGTTTAATAGCAAGTAAGTAGTCTGTTCGATCTAACTGTACAATTCGTTCGCCTTTCTTTAAAAAACTACCGGGTACAAAATTGGGGCTGACGGCTGTTACCATGCCATTAATTCGTGAGGTTAAATTAATTTGTTTAGCAGGGATAACGCTACCCATTGCCTGAATAATCACTTGATGGTTAATTACTTTTGTTTGCACTACATTCACTAAAGGTGCTTTAATTTCAGCAGGCTGTGATTTACTTTTAGGTTTATTACTTAAAAAATAAAAAGACAGGCTTAAAGCCGCTGTAATAATCAGTAGGGCAGAAATCCATTTAAAATTAATGTATTTGAACCAAGCTTTATCCATTTGACTGTTCCTTTTCTGTATTACTTTCTTTTAATTCCCAGCCGCCAGCTAATACGCGGTAAAGTTTTAATCGGTATTCAATTAATTGCCGTTTAGCTGTAATCTGTTTGCGCTCTAAATTTTGTTGACTAATCTGCGTTGTTAAAACTCGTAAAAAATCAATTGCGCCATACATAAAGCGAATTCGAATTTGCTGTGTTGCTTGCTGAGAGAAAGCATATTGCTTGTTTAAGCTGAGTAAATATAATTTTTGTTGTTTTTCTTGCACTAAAGAATCTTCAACTTCTTTTACTGCTGTTTGTAAGGCTGTCGCATAATTATTTAGGGCTTCTTTTGCTTTCGCTTTATTAATATCCACCACAGCTACTCGTCGTCCGCCATCTACAATCGGTAAAATTAAATTACCAGCAAGTGTGGCAATCCAGTTATTAAACAAGGACTGTAAGTCTGTTGATCTGGTATTGATGTTAGCCGTTAAACTTAATTTAGGGAATCGATCTGCAATTGCTGATGCAACCCGTTGATTGGCTGCTTGCACTAGAAAATAAGTTGCGCGTAAATCTGGGCGGCGTTGTATTAAATCACTACTCAAACCTGTTATCGGCTGCTCAGTTAAATCAGGTAAATAATTTTTTTGGGGTAAAGTTAGGGTCGTTGGTGTTTTACCCAGTAAAAGACTTAATAAGTGCTGTAAAACTTTAATATTGGCACGAATGGTGTAACGTTCACCTATTGAAGCTTCCAGCGTTTGTTGTTGTTGGTACAAGTCAGCAGCAGTTGCTTGTGCGCCAGCAAAACGTGACAGTAATAGCTGTACATTATCTTCATTGGTTTTAATTTGCTTGGCTAATAGGTCTAATTGACTACGTTGCTCAACTAATCGATACCAAGTAATTGCCACTTCGGAAGATAAAGAAAGGGCGGCAGTTTTTACATTTTCTACTGTGGCTAAAGCATCTAATTCAGCTGCTTGTTGATTAGCACGAATTCTTCCCCATAAATCCACCTCATAACTTGCAGTTAAACCTAGTGAAAAGGGGTTGGAATCACCTGTATTGCTATATTGTTGTGAACCCGTAAAAGTTGCTGTCAAACTAGGGATTAATTCAGCTCCACTTTGTTTGGCCGTAATATTAGCCTGTTCTAAGCGATTATAGGCAGATTTTAAACTGAAATTTTCAGTTAATGCTTGCTCTATTAGCTGATTAAGCTGTGGGTCATTTAAACCTAGCCACCAGTGTTCTTGTAAAGTAGCAACTCCAGAGGTAGAAAACTTATTAGACACTTCAATAGGCAAAGGAACTTTTTCTATTTTTGGCGCACAAGCGCTTAAAAAGCTAAAAAAGAGAACCCAATACAATTTAGACATTAATCTTAGGTCGAGGGTTTAGTTGTATCAACTTTAAGAATCAGTTTTTGTCCTGGTTTTAGGTACTTACTTAGTTTGCTTTTATTCCATTTTCGCACATCAGCAACTTGAACATTAAATTTGGCAGAAATAGTCGATAAAGAATCACCATTACGTACCGTATAATGAATTTTTTGTAGCGTCGCTGCACGGCTAATACTTAAATTTTTTGTATCGGAAGTGCGCTGTTTAATAACCAGTTTTTGCCCTAAACGTAATAGTTTTTTTGTACTCATTTTATTCCAGCGAGCAATATCTTTGCTATGTAAATCAAATTTTCTCGCAATAGACCATAAGCTATCGCCTGACTTAACGGTATAACTTGGATACTTATTGTGTGGGTTAGTTAAATTAGCGCGAATAAAGGGATTATGTTTTGCATTGACCTGGGAAATAGGAATATAAAGGTACTTTCCAGCCCGACGCTGAAAATCAGGGAAACGGAGCGCAGCGAAGTGATGATTTTTAGTCCGCAGTAGGCGACAGGGAAGTTCGCCAATCCGAAGTGAACTGGTCAGTTCGCTCGGGAGGCAAGTAGTTATCCCGACAGCCGTCAAGTCATTTGAGGTAGACTTAACGAAGCAGTGTTTTTTGCGTAGTTGAGTTGGACGCAGGAC
>JAJJBE010000267.1 GCA_020996635.1 Bathymodiolus brooksi methanotrophic gill symbiont | reverse complement strand
CTGACAAGCCTGTCGCTGTTGTATGGCTAAATGAAGTGATCAGGTAATCGGTGTATAAGTCAAAAATATCAGGTGTTTTCATAGCCTACTATTTTAATGGAAATATCATTAGGGTGCGTAACATCAGAACTTAAAACTAACCCCTTAGAAAAAGATTATGAACTACAACTGGTTAATTTAAAATCTGAGTTAAGAAGTATTAATGATCAAATTGATAATTTAGGAAATGTTTTAATAAAAAATAAATTACGCCCCAAAGAGATTCGAGAAGAGAGGTTACATGCACATAATGGCATAGAACAGTCTAAAGCGATTTTAAATTCAAAAAATAGTGTATTAGCTTCAAAATATGAAAATGAAGCGCGTGGAACATACCTCTACTCATTAATAGAAGCCTATGTTGCTGAGCTAAAGAAATTAGATAGCGAAGTTATCAGTAACCCGATACAAATCCAATTATACAAAAAACAAGTAGAGGATTTTATTGTTCATAAAGAACAATTAGAGCAACTTATTAGCGATAGAAATAGCGCATTAAAACAATTATGTTTATTAAAAGATCAAAAACTCGCAGAAGATTTATTAACTGATGTTACGCACCCTAATGATATTTCCATTAAAATAGTAGGCTATGAAAACACCTGATATTTTTGACTTATACACCGATTACCTGATCACTTCATTTAGCTATACAACAGCGACAGG
>JAJJBE010000202.1 GCA_020996635.1 Bathymodiolus brooksi methanotrophic gill symbiont | reverse complement strand
TTACAAACAAAGATGACAGTACAGGGACTCTTTATCGGATCAGTAATGATTTAAGCGCAACGGCAGCCCCCCTTGAAACAATCTACCAAAAACGGTGGAAAGTAGAGGTCTTTCATAAAAGCATAATAAGATTTAAAACGCGGGAATTCTTCTACTAAATTTTCGCACTGCACTACTAAATGTAAATGATTTTCTAAAATCACATAACCATAAACCTTCCAGCCTGCGTTTTCTTGTCGATATTGCAGCGCTTGTAAAATAATATCAACCGTTTGTGGACGTGTGAAAAGGGCAATCCAATTAAGGATGGTACAGGTAACAAAGTGCGGTGCTTTCGGATCACCCACTCGATAGCGACTTCGGCCCATATTTCTTTCCTTTTAGTTAGTTAGTTAATCTCGTTCCCACAGGCTCCGTGGGAATGCTGCTTTGGCGCGGCGCGCCTGAACGGTATTCCCACGCGGCGCATGGGAATGAGGGGATTATGATACTGATAAGTGACGTATTTTTAGTCCTGATAAAATCAAAACAAAAATATATAGCAATAAAGCTCCTCCTATCCATAAAGCTAAATTCATCGCTCTATCAACAAGCCCCCAATGTAACCAAAGTTCAGTATCAACAAAATGATATAACAAAGATGTCATCGCAGCCGTCGCTAAAATAATCCGTAGGATATAAAGCCGCCACCCGCTAGCTGGCTTGTATATACCCGTTTTTAATAAGGCACTTAATAATAAGCTTGCATTAAAAAATGCACCTAATGAGGTTGCGAGTGCTAAGCCCGCATGTGCTAAAGGAAAAACTAAAATAATATTTAAAACCATATTAGTCACCATCGCATAAATACCAAAACGCACCGGTGTCTTTATATCTTTACGTGATGTAAATCCTGGCACGAGCACTTTTACTAAAATAAATCCTAATAAACCCAATGAATAAGCCATTAAACTACGTCCAGCCATAGCAACGTCATAGGCTTTAAATTCATTATATTGAAATAAAGTAGAGACCATCGGCTCTGCTAACATCATTAAACCTAATGATGCAGGCACGCCAATCAGTACCACTAATTTTAATGCCCAATCTAATGATTTAGAGAAAGCCACCGTATCTTCTGCGGCATGGTTTTTAGAAAGGGTAGGTAAAATTACCGTTGCCAACGCAATCCCAAAAAGTCCTAAAGGAAATTCAACTAATCTATCTGAATAATAAAGCCAAGAAACACTACCTGCGGTTAAAAATGAAGCAATTAAGGTATCTAATAATAGGTTGATTTGGGTAATTGATACACCAAATAAAGCTGGCACCATTAATTTTAAAATTCGACGCACACCAGGGTCTTTAAAACCAAAATGCAACCTAGGGACTAAACCTAAGCGATATAAAGCAGGGAATTGGAATAATAATTGTACAGCCCCCGCAATAAAAACACCCCACGCTAAGGCAACGATAGGATCAGGCATTAATGGAGCCAGCCAAATAGCCGCCGCAATCAAAGATAAATTAAGAAAAACAGGCGTAAAAGCAGGAACGGCAAACTTTCCAAAAGAGTTTAATATGCCACCTGCAAATGCAACAGATGAAATAAAGAATAGATAAGGAAATGTGATGCGTAACATTTGTACCGCTAAATCGTACTGTTTACCTTCCCATGCAAAGCCCGGTGTAAATGCCATAATTAAATAAGGAGCAGCTAACATCCCTATAATGGTTGTTATCATCAATATAAGTGCTAGGGTTCCAGCAGTTCGATTTATAAACTGGCGTAATGCTTCCTTGCCGCCTTGCTCTTTATAGTCCGATAAAACAGGTACAAAGGCTTGTGCAAATGCACCTTCTGCAAATAAGCGACGCATAAAGTTGGGGATTTTAAAGGCGACAAAAAAGGCATCAGTTCCTGAGTCTACCCCAAATAACCGAGCAAACATCATGTCTCTAATAAACCCTAATATCCGTGATATCATTGTCATACTACTGACAACGGCGGTAGACTTAAATAGTTTACGGCTCAAAGCAAATCTTCCTAGTATTAAAAGATTGACAATCATACCATTTGAAAGGAAAATACCTCATTTAAAAATAACCATCGCAATTATTGAGGCATCATGGCTAATACAGCTCAAGCAAAAAAACGTGCTCGTCAAGCAGAAAACAACCGTGTTCGTAATGCGGGACAACGTAGCAAACTACGTACATTCATTAAAAGAGTTCTAGCTGCAATTGCAGAAGGCGACGTAGAAAAAGCAAAAGCTGCTTATGTTACTGCTTGCCCAATCATTGACGGCGCAGTTAGCAAAGGCCTTATTCATAAGAATAACGCTGCAAGAAATAAAAGCAGACTGAATATTAAGATTCGCGCAATGGCGTAATTAACTTCTTAGTTAATTCAGTTTAAAATACCAGACAATCTATTTAGGTTGATCTGGTATTTTTTTGCCTAAAATTCATAACTCCATTTGAGGGGAACACAATGTCATCTACAAAATTACGCTGGAGTATTTTAGGCGCAGCACGCATTAATCAACAACTTATGCCCGCTATTGTTGCTGCACATAATAGCGAATTAATTGCTATTGCAAGCCGTCGCCCCAATGCAGCAGCTGAAACACTAAAGAAATATGCGCCACATATTACAGGCGTACAGATTTTCAGTTCCCCCGAAGATCTCTTAGCTAATGACAATATACAGGCTGTTTACATCCCACTAGCAACAGAAGAGCATGCTAAATGGACTTTACTTGCCATTGCCGCAGGCAAGCATGTTTTATGCGAAAAGCCGGTGGCATTACATGCTAAAGATATTGATGCGATAGAAGCAGCCAGTAAAGAAAAAAATGTAAAGGTAATGGAAGGCTTTATGTATCGCTTCCACCCTCAATTTCAGCGTATTCAGGAAATCATACAGTCAGGTATTATTGGCGAAGTTCGCTCAGTAAGAACAAATTTTGCCTACCCTATGCAAGCTGCTAGACTTTACCGCGTTGAACGCCCAATCTCTCAAGGTGGTGGCGCTATGTGGGATATCGGTTGTTATGCAATTCACGCTGCTCGTTCTGCATTTGGCAATAGCAAAGCCCAATCTGTTGCTGCGCTCGCTAACTATAACAAACATGGAGCAGATATTAGTAGCAGTGGCATTATTGATTTTGGCGATGGTAAATATGCGCAATTTAATTTTAGCTTTCAACATGCCCGTCGCGCTGAATTTGAAATCATAGGCACAACAGGTGGTTTAAAATGTGAGAATGTTTGGGCCAAACAAGATGATTCTGCCCAAATTTCTTATTGGAACGATACAGAAGGCGAGCAATCAGAAACATTAACTGCTGCAAACCATTTTCAATTAGAAATTGAGCATTTTTCTGATTGTGTTTTAAACAATACCAGCCCTGCCCTTTCTTTGCTGGATGCCAAAGAAAACTGCTTAGTTATTAACGCTGCTTTAGATTCTGCAAAATCTGGAAAATTAATCTATTTAGATAACAACGCTTAATCTAACAATTCTTGCATCATTGCTTCAGCTTGCGCTAAATAAGAGCGTCCAAATAAATTCAGGTGATTTAGAATATGGTATAAATTATAAAGTGTTTTTCGTTGGCTGTAGCCTGAGTCCAGCGGCCAAACACTTTCATAAGCCTTATAAAACTCGGCAGAAAACCCTCCAAATAACTCTGTCATTGCAATATCTGTTTCACGGTCTCCAAAATAACAAGCGGGATCATAAATAATTGCCTGTCCACTTTTTATCGCAGCAGCAGCATTACCTGACCATAAATCACCATGCAATAAGGATGCTTGTAGTTGATAATTCTCAAAAAAATAGGGTACTTGTGAAATTAACTCTTGCCCTAAGCTTTGTATCTCACCTAGATAACCATTTCTTCTAGCCAACTCTAACTGCGTAGCTAAGCGCCTTTCTTGCCAAAAAGAAACCCAATCTCCTGACTGAGTATTGTCTTGATTATTGTGTCCGATAAAATTATCTTGCGGCCAGCCAAAATCGGCTTGTTTTTGCTGATGTAATTCAGCTAACTGTTTACCTAATTCTTGTGAGCTGCTACTTTTTAAAGAATAAAGTTCAATATATTCTAAAACCAAAAAAGCATAATTCTCAACAACTCCATAAGTAATCACTTCAGGAATTCTTAGGGTTTGGGTGTCTGATAAAGCAATTAAGCCCAAAGCCTCAGTTTCAAACATAGCATATAAGTCAGCCTTGTTAATATTCCCACCAGCGACTTCATTAACACTAAGCAATTCGAATCTTTCATTAATTGCCTTTTGAATACAATCAACAATAGCAGCCCAATTCAACATAAATTCAGTTCTCTACAACTTAATATTTTTTTGCTTTTAACATAGCAAAATTAGCACCTTTATCGTCACCTTTTTGCTTGCGAATAGCCGCGATTAACAACCAATTTCTCTTTTTTAAAGCATTATTATTTTCTGCAAGTAAAGCAGATTTTTTAGCTAAATTTTCTGCCAACTCCCACTTTTTTTGTTTAAATCGCACATAAGCTAATTGATTAAATACTTCTTCTTCTCTGGGAGATATTCTAACAGCACGCTCTAACGTGGCTGCCGCTACATTAAAGTCCCCCTGTTTGATGCTTTCATCAGCATCTGCCATTAGTTTAATAATAACAGGAGATTTTTTGCTTACTACTTTTTCAATTTCTTTTTTCTCTATAAGCTGCAAAGTATTTTGTTTTTTAACAGCTTGAGTTTCTACCTTATTCTTCTCACTCTTTTGCATCACTACTTGCTTAGTAGCTGCAGGCCTCTCTTTATTATAAGAACAGGCCGTCATCAAAATAAATCCAATAATAAGAAGTTTTTTCATTATTTTCATAAAAAACTAAAATAATTCAATTTCGTTATCTTTTTCATCTTCAGCCTCATAATCAGCCGCAATTGCAATCGCTTCATCAATCGATTTACCTCCTAAAATAGCATCAAACATGGCCTTTTCTGACTCCATCGTATACCTATCTCTAATCATATTTTGTAAATTTTTCCATTCCACTGAGTTATAGAGCAAATTAGGATTTTCAACAATATTAGATAAGCCATTTAGATTACTCGTTACATGCTCCAAGCATTGTTGCATACGATCATAAAACTGAAAAGCAACAATAGAGTCATTAACTTTATTATGTGCTAATAGACAGTGTCGTTCAATATCATCCTTAACAGTGCCATCTTCTAAGCCTTTTAGCTCTCTTCTCACATATTCTAAATGCCCAACAATTTCAGCAAACGAGCTTGTTTAGGCGCGCCATTCCTACTTCATGAAACATTGGGATGTCCTATCGCCAATCTTCATTCAGCACGGAGCGATTTATGGGAGCCCCAGTTCGTCCTGCATCCAACTCAACTACGCAAAAAACACTGCTTCGTTAAGTCTACCTCAAATGACTTGACGGCTGTCGGGATAACTACTTGCC
>JAJJBE010000249.1 GCA_020996635.1 Bathymodiolus brooksi methanotrophic gill symbiont | reverse complement strand
TAAGCGTAACATATTAATACCAATAGAGTTTTTTGGTATAAAAACGAGGTTTTTTTAACCACTCTAATAACATCAATCCTTTAGAAGCTAAAGTTTCTCTTATATTTCGACAAAACAAGTATTTTAATTATTAAATATCAATTACTTGCGCTTAACTTACTGGCATTGGCGTCATCCCCGAAGTCTTTTATCGGGGATCCAGTGATACCGCTAGGCTCCTGATTAAAACCTCCGGAGTGACGGGTGGGAAAAATTACTGCATCTTCAAGTAGCTTGGGTATAGGTGCTTAATATGGCTCGCTAGCAAAAGGCAAGACTTGATGCGATATTGTCTTTTTAGACTGCTTGAAATTTAACTAACTTGGACGGTAACATGCTTTCCTGCTCTTTCTAGCATATCAACTAAAGCATCAATACTAAATTTCCCAGTTTTTCCACGCATAATATCTGATATTCTTGGACGTGTAACATGCAATAAATTAGATGCATCTTCCGCTGAAAATCAGGGAAACGGAGCGCAGCGAAGTGATGATTTTTAGTCCGCAGTAGGCGACAGGGAAATTCGCCAATCCGAAGTGAACTGGTCAGTTCGCTCGGGAGGCAAGTAGTTATCCCGACAGCCGTCAAGTCATTTGAGGTAGACTTAACGAAGCAGTGTTTTTTGCGTAGTTGAGTTGGACGCAGGACGAACTGGGGCTCCCATAAATCGCTCCGTGCTGAATGAAGATTGGCGATAGGACATCCCAATGTTTCATGAAGTAGGAATGGCGCGCCTAAAATCATATTGTGATTGTTGGTTTATCCAGCTTTCAGAAGACGTATTAAATGCGATAGATAAACGAACTGCCATTTCTGGGCTTATTCCTGCTTTACCATTGATAATACTTGATAATGTTTTTCTACTAACACCAAGCGCCTTAGCTGTGTCGGTAATCGTTAAATTTAAAGGTTCAATACAAAGTTCTTTAATAATTAAACCTGGATGTGGTGGGTTATGCATTAACATAGTAATACCTTAGTGATAATCTTCATAGTCAACAATTTCAGCATGTGCTCCCTTCATTTTAAAAGTAACTCTCCAATTTCCATTCACTTTTACAGACCAAATATCACCACTTTTTCCTGACAATTGATGTAACGATAATCCAGGTAAGTTCATATCTTTTGGCTGAGAAGAGGCATTAAGCCGACCTAAAATAAGTTGAAGTCTTGCTGCATGATTTGATTGAATGCCCAATTTACTTCCATTTTTATAGAAACGCTCCAGACCTTTATGCTTAAAACTTATAATCATAATGCAAAGTGTAACTAGTTACGTTACAGGTTTCAAATATTTTAGGGTACTTGCAACTTTATTGCATGCAAAATCAGCGTATTTTTCTTGTATACCCAAGCTACTTGAAGGTGCTGGCTTAATGGAACTGCGATCTTTAGTCGCAGAATACCTTGATATGCGGTTGCAGCGGCGAAAGACCGCTGTTACGATTTGTTAAAATCACGCATCTTCATTGATTTTGGGTATAAATTACTGGATGATGATATGCTTCACAGCGGCTGCCTTCTAACAAAAGGCAATACTTGAGTTGTATTAGTCTCTTGAGTGTTTTTTGCATTTCTCTACCGCGAGGAGGTTGATTTCTTTAGTGTGATGCTAGCTTTTAAACGCTGTTTGCCAAAGTCTATCCAAAAAGTAATTGTGCGCTGTCGTATAACTGGCTTGGTATGATAAAATGCGCAAATGAATTCAAATTTATCTCAATTACATGCTTATCCCTTTGAAAAATTAGCCAAATTAAAGGCAGGGATTACGCCAGCAGAAAATAAAAAGCATATCGCCTTATCAATTGGTGAGCCAAAACATGCAACACCGCAAATTATCCAACAAGCACTATTAGATAATATTGATGGATTAGGGAAATACCCAGCAACCAAAGGGATTCCAGAGTTACGCAATACGATTTCGGCATGGATTACTCAGCGTTTTCAAGCTAATACTAACCCAGAAACACAAGTCCTTCCTGTTAATGGTACACGAGAGGCGCTGTTTGCTTTTGCCCAGTGTGTGATAGATAGCAGCAAAAATGATGCGTTAGTTTTAATGCCTAATCCGTTTTATCAGATTTATGAAGGCGCTGCTTTCTTAGCGGGCGCACAGCCTTATTATCTAAATACCTTAGAGGCTAATAACTACCTGCCAGATTTTGATGGTATTTCTGAGGCAACTTGGCAAAAATGTCAGTTGCTTTATATCTGCTCACCCGGTAACCCAACAGGGGCAGTGATTAATCAGCAAACACATGAAAAATTAATTAATCTAGCAATTAAGTATGATTTTATTATTGCATCGGATGAATGCTATAGCGAAATTTATGCAGATGAAGCAAACCCACCACAAGGCTTATTACAATCCGCTGCAGCAATGGGGCATAGCAACTTTAAAAACTGTATTATTTTTCATAGCCTTTCTAAAAGATCGAACGCCCCTGGTTTACGTTCCGGGTTTGTTGTTGGCGATGCAGAAATTATTGCCAAATTTTTTCAATATAGAACCTACCATGGTTCTGCAATGCCATTTCCTACACAATATGCAAGTATTGCTGGCTGGCAAGATGAAGTACATGTCCGCGAAAATCGTGATTTTTATCGTGAGAAATTTTCGGCAGTGACAAAAATATTATCCGAGGTTTGTACTGTTAAACAACCGCCAGCAAGTTTTTATTTGTGGTTAAAAACAGAGATTGATGAAACTGAATTTGCGCAAAAATTATTTGCTCAAGAAAATATTACCGTTTTACCAGGTAGCTATTTATCCCGTGAAGTAGATGGGGTGAATCCAGGAAAAAATCATGTGCGCATGGCTTTAGTGGCAAGTACGGAAGAATGTATAGAAGCGGTAGAACGCATCAGAAATTTTATTAACAATTTACATTAATATAGAGAAAAAAATGAACGAATTAGAAAAAATCATTAACCAAGCCTTTGAAGATCGTGCAGAAATTTCACCATCAACAGTTTCTGACGAAGTACGTAATGCAGTAAAAGAATCAATTAACTTACTAGATTCGGGTAAAGCACGTGTTGCAGATAAAGCAAGCGGTGAGTGGGTCGTTAATCAATGGCTTAAAAAAGCCGTTTTATTATCGTTCAGAATTAATGAAAATCGTGTTATGGATGGCGGTGCTTCACGTTATTACGATAAAGTAGAAACTAAATTTGCCTCTTACACACCAGAAGATTTTGCAGCAGCAGGTGTACGCGTTGTACCTAACGCAGTTGCGCGTCATGGTTCTTATGTTGCCCCGGGTGCAATCTTAATGCCTTCTTACGTTAATATTGGCGCGTATGTTGGCGAAGGCACAATGGTTGATACATGGGTAACTGTTGGATCATGTGCGCAAATTGGTAAAAACGTACATTTATCAGGTGGTGTGGGTATTGGTGGTGTATTAGAGCCATTACAAGCTGGCCCAACAATTATTGAAGATAACTGTTTTATCGGTGCACGTTCAGAAGTGGTAGAGGGCGTGGTTGTTGAAGAAGGTTCTGTAATTTCTATGGGCGTATACATCGGCCAAAGTACAAAAATCTTCAACCGTATGACAGGTGAAGTGACTTACGGTCGCATTCCAGCTGGGTCAGTGGTTGTATCAGGTAACTTACCTTCTAAAGACGGTAGTCACAGCTTATACTGCGCCGTTATCATCAAACATGTTGATGAAAGAACACGTAGCAAAACGAGCTTAAACGATTTATTACGTGACTAAGCGCTAGGGTTATTAGTTATATAAGCCGAGTTAGATTGATTTTAACTCGGATTTTTTATTTTTAGGAGATAAGAAAATGTCAGAACCGTTATCAAGTAATGCTGTGATTTATGCCATATTATCTTTAAATAGTGAAATTGCCTTACAAAAAGAATATTTAGATTCGTCTGAAGTTGCCGCAGAAGAGCGCGAAAATGAAGAAGAAATTTTAGATGATTTAGAACAGGCATTCATGGAATTTATCGAATTTTATAAACCCTATCGCGGAAAGGATAAGACCCTACCCGATATTAATGAACTGCTTACGTCTGAATTGTAATCGAGAACAATGAATATTCTACAATACCAATCAAAAATATGGGCAACCGCTGATTTATTGCGAGGTTCAGGAATAAAAGAATCTGAATGGCCCTCTTTTATGATGCCATTTTTTGCCCTCGTCATGATAGAAAGCCGTCTTATTCGTATGCTGGATGAGATGAAAGAACAATATGGTGAAGATACGCTCAATGAAATGGATAAAGAAGATTTTATCGAGTTAGTACATGATGAAGGGCAAGGCTATAACATCTATATTTTTGAGCACGATAAAACATTAGCTGATATTTGCATGAATGATAAGTCCTTTGATATTGACTTTGAAGCCTATCTCAACGGCTTTGATGGCGAAACCAAAGACTTACTGGGTGTTGAGGTAGATGATGGCGAGAATTCCTTGATATTAAAGGTGTTGTCAGCAAGCTCAAAGCCAAAAAAGTATTGTTAGGGTACAGCAAAGAATGGGCAGAAATATCAGCAGAAACAGCAGGGGAGCAATATACCCCTGATGATGTCATTGCTCTAATTGCAGAAATCATCACCCCAAAAATTGAAGAATCCGACACACTATTAAAACTATATGACTGCACTTGTGGTGGCGGTAATATGTTGTTTGGTGTGGAAGATCGCATTAACGAAAAATTTAAACGTCTGACCCAAACTTATGGACAAGATTGGAACGATGCCTTGTATGCGCTAGCAAAAATTGAAAGTCGTTTTCGCCCCGACTCAAAAATAGAACATGGCAACACCCTCGTTGATGATAAATTCTACAAGGATGAATTTTTCAATACTGGCATTTATACTTATTTATGGGTATTAAATAAAAACAAACAACCACAGCATCAAGATAAAGTGATGTTAATCAATGCCAGCGAGAAGTTTATGCCACTGAAAAAAAGCAAAGGATCAAAACGTAAAGAGGTGGATGAAGCCAACCGACTAGATATAATTGCCACACTCACCGCCTATCAAGATAATGATTACGCCAAAGTATTTGAGAAAGAGTTTTTCTATTTTAATAAACAAGCCATAAGACTGACTAACATTGATGAACAAGGTAATAGCTTTGAACCACAGCTAAAAGAAGGCAAAAAAAGCGAAAAACTCAGCCCTACCAAAATCAGCAATGGTGAGCGAGATATTACAGAGTTTGTGATAACTGAATTTAACGCAGAACACTATGACTCACTAGCGGATTACTTTACTCAGAACATAAAGCCTTTTATTAACAGCCTTGATTACAAAGAACAGCCATTAGTTATTACAACAAAGGATGCAGACTATTACTTTGATAAAGAGCTGGAAACCTTAGTTAAAAAAGCAGCAGGAGCGGATGAGTACTTAGGCTGTGGAAAAATTGTTATTAAATCCAGTTTGAAGAAAGCCAGTAAAACCCAGCCACAACGCATAGAAATAACGGTAGAACTTACCCCCGACTACCAAAAAGACTATGAAATAATCCCATTCCATAAAGATGAGGCAGATAACCAAGCCGCTATTGTTAGCTTTATGGACAAATACATCAGCAAGCCTTTTGAGTATTTAGACACTGTTGTAGGCGTGGAACTTAATTTTAATAAGGTGTTTTATAAGCCTGAAAAGCTCAGAAGCGTAGAGACTATTTTGGCGGAGATTCAAAACCTTGATCAGGAATTGAATGAGTTAGAGCAAGGGTTGGACTTGTAATGTTGGAACGATATGCAAGTTATAAATCCAGTGGCGTTGAATGGTTGGGGGAAGTGCCTGAGCATTGGGATGTTAGGCACTTAAAGTCATTAGCAGAAATTAAAGGTGGGAAAGATTCATCGGATGTAGAAATTGATGCTGGTGGGTTCCCTATTTACGGATCTGGTGGCATATTTGGTAGAGCATCTAAATTTTTATATAAAAAACCATCAGTATTACTTGGAAGAAAAGGAACTGTTGATAAGCCTTTATTTGTTAAGGAGCCTTTTTGGTCAGTTGATACTATGTTTTATACAGATATTAAGCATGATGTTGAACCGAAGTATTTTTATTATAAATGCTTAACAATTCAATTTGGAATGTATCAATATGGTTCGGCAGTGCCAAGTATGGCTCAAAATGTTTTAAGCCGTATTTTGTTTGCAGTACCACTAAAAAAAGAACAGAAATACATAGCAGATTACTTAGACAGAAAAACAAGCCAAATAGACCAAGAAATAAAGCTGCTCACCCAAAAATCAGAGCAATATAGCAAGCTCAAACAATCTCTCATCAACGAAACGGTTACCCAAGGCTTAGACAAAACTGCGACAATGAAAAGTAGCGGTATTGACTGGGTAGGTGATATTCCTGAGCATTGGACAATTAAACGGTTAAGAGATATTGCAACCATTAAAACTGGAGGTAAAGATACTGTCGATAATGTAGATAGCGGAAAATATCCATTTTTTGTTCGATCACAAACGATAGAAAGAATTAACTCTTATTCTTTTAATGGTGAAGCAATTTTAACTGCTGGTGATGGCGTTGGTGTTGGGAAGGTTTTTCATTATGTAAATGAAAAATTTGATTATCATCAACGTGTGTACAGGATAAGTAATTTTAAAACTATTCTTGGTAAGTTCGCCTTTTATTATATGAGAAATAATTTTTATAAAGACGCTCTTCGACTTAATGCAAAATCTACGGTAGATTCATTAAGAATGCCAATGTTTTTAAATTTTCCAATGGTCTTTGGGGATATTAGAGAGCAGTCTAAAATTATAAAATTCTTGGACAGAAAAACCCAAAAAATTGACAAAATAATCAAAACCATCAACAAAAAAATAAGCAAACTAAAAGAACTACGAAAAACCCTGATTAACGATGTAGTCACAGGGAAAATTAAGGTAGCATAATGAAGACAATAGAAATAGAAAATGATGAAATGGAAAGTAAAGAAGAGTTTATTACTAAGCCATTTTCTACTAAAGATATTAAAATCACCTCAGCGGCTATTCTTTTGCCCTCATTAATCAATCGATTAAAACACGACGAAATAGGTATTCCCGAATTTCAACGAAATGCTGATTTATGGACTCCTACGGTAATGAGTCGATTGATAGAGTCTATTTTATTAAAGCTCCCTTTGCCTGTTTTTTATTTTGATGCCAGTGATCCAGAAAAATGGCAGGTAATTGATGGCTTGCAACGCTTATCTGCCATACGACGTTTTTTTGTTGATAAAAATCTAAAATTAAAAAAATTACAGTTTTTATCAGAGTTGGATGGTAAAGGTTACGATGATTTAGAGCGTGGGTTTCAAAGAACCATTGATGAAACCAGTTTTCTTACCTATCAAATAGAGGCGCAAACGCCTAAAGAGGTTAGATATTCAATTTTTAACCGTATCAACACGGGAGGAACACCTCTTAATGCCCAAGAAATTAGACAAGCGCTTAACCAAGGGGCAGGTTTAGAGTTTTTAAAAGATGTTTGTGAAAATGAAGTCTTTAAAAAAATTGTCGGTGTTGATTCTAAAAGAATGCTAGATAGATAGAGAGTTAGTATTAAGATTTATTGCTTTTCAATTAAGTGATTATCAAAAATTTAACACTATGAGAGAATTTTTAGATAATGCTATAGAGGAATTATCAACACAAACACCTGAACAATTAGAGCAACTTAAAAATAAATTTCTGGAAGCGTTAAATTTATCAGAGGCTATTTTAGGTCAAGGTCATCGGTTTAGTCGGTTGGTTATTTCTGGCTCAAAAAAAACCAAGAAATTAAACCAATCTTTATTGGATGTAATCACCGTTTGTTTTAGTGAAATAGATAATAAAAGCAATATCTTATCGAATAAAGAAAAATTCTTTAGAAAATTTAAGCAGTTATTACAAAATGATGAAAGTGAATTTTCAGATTCTATTACATTGGGAACAAGCACTAAAAAAGCAATAGAAACTCGATTTAGAATTATAATGGCATTAATTAAAGAGGTACTTGATGAAAATTGAACAGGTTACAATAAAAAACTTTAAATGCTTAAAAGACATTTCTATTACATTAAAAAATATAACGTTAATCACTGGTGTGAACAGCTCAGGTAAATCATCATTTATTCAAACTTTGTTGCTAGTAAAACAGAATATTAATAATATTATTGATATTGTTGCTTTTGACTCTCTACCGAAAGAAGATCTTAATAATATTTTTATCGAAAAAATGAATAAAATGATAAGAGAAAAGTCATCTATTATTTTAGATGGACATTATCTCGATTTAGTAGAAGCTAAGGAAATCTTATATCAAGAGTCTTTCGATGAGCTGATAAATATTAAGTTAAATGGAGATGATGATAAATATTTAAGTTTGATTTTTGATACTGATTCTTCCTTTAATTTAGAACATAATATTAATATGGAATATAAGTCAGTGATAAATATATTTGATGATTTTTATTACATACGCACAGACAGAGCTACTCCAAGTATTACTTACCCTTTATCAGATGAACATATCAGAAAAGGAAGTATTGGGCTTAATGGTGAATATACCACACATTATTTAAATGAAAACCGACATAAACCACTGCATATTTCTGCACTAAAACACCCTAACAGCGTGACAGAACAATTATTAGAAAATGTATCTAAATGGCTGGGTGAAATTAGTAATGGAATAGATATATCAGTAGCTGTACATGAACAATTACAGCTTGCTTCATTAAGCTATCAATATGAATATGATGGTCAAACAACCTCTAACTATACGCCTTTAAATGTGGGCTTTGGTGTGACGTATGTTTTACCTATTATTGTGGCTATTTTAAAATCTAAACCCGATGATTTATTAATTATTGAAAATCCAGAATCACACTTACACCCAGCAGGACAATCTAAAATAGCCGAGTTATGTGCAATTGCTTCTTCTAAGGGTGTGCAAATTATCATAGAAACGCACAGCGACCATTTTTTAAATGGAATAAGGGTGGCGACTAAAAAACAAATATTAAAGCCAGAAGAAAGCCAGATTTATTATTTTGAGAAAAAAGAGAATGAACTGGAAACAATTGCCCATGATTTAAAGATAGATAAAGAGGGGCGAATTGATAACTGGCCAAAAGGTTTTTTTGATGAATGGGATAATAAATTAGATGAATTACTATGGTAAGGTTTGCGGTTTTTAATGATTATTCATTACCTTTTTTAAGTGATAAAAATATTAAAGAAAAGTTTATTGAGTTTTTTAAATTACTAGCAGAAATTAATAATAAAGGCTTGAGTACGTTGAGGGTTCCTAATGAACTCAAAGAACGTTATGTATTGGATGGTATTAATTTCAAACAATTTATTGGTCAGCAAAGAGATCAAGAGTTCAAAAGAAAAATTATAAGTGTTTTGATAAATGGAAGTATTGTTTTAATTGACTTTCCTCTTATCAAAGATCATGAAAATGAAACTCAAGATATAATGAATAGTTGCGAATATATCTATCAAAATAAACCCACAGAATCTGGGCTTGCATGCTGTGATATTTGGAATACCTTAGCGGTTAGTTTCAATTCAGATAATCAATGGAATACTGACAATATCATTCTGACAAAAAAAATATTTCAAATAATTCTGAAATAATTGTCGATGATATAAGTATAAAACATTGCTCAAAAATAGAACATTTAATAAGACATCAGGATTTTTTTAATATCTTAATGGCTGAATGATTTAAAAACACGTATTCATCAATCTCAACAACGTGCGACACTCAGTGTAAATCGTGAGCTGATATTATTGTATTGGCAAATTGGCAGTGATATTTGCCAGCGACAAGAAAAGCAAGGCTGGGGAGCAAAGGTTATTGATCGTTTGTCGCATGATTTGCGTGTTGCCTTTCCTAAAATGAAGGGGTTTTCTCGGGCAAACTTAATGTATATGCGCTCTTTTGCTAAAAACTGGTCGCAGGATGATATTGTCCAACAGGCTGTTGGACAATTGCCGTGGGGGCATAATCTGGCGTTATTGACCAAGCTAAAAGAAAGGAAGTTGCGTATAGCCTATGCACAACGCACGCTTGAGCATGGGTGGTCACGTAACGTACTAACCATGCAATTAGAAACAAAATTGATTGAGCGAGAAGGTGGGGCAGTTCATAATTTCAAGGAAATGTTACCAAAACCACAATCTGACTTAGCCCAAAATATGCTAAAAGATCCCTATTGTTTTGATTTTCTGGGCTTGGGCAGTGAGGCACATGAACAGGATATTGAAAACGCGTTAGTGCAGCATATTTCTCGATTTTTGTTAGAGCTAGGGGCTGGTTTTGCTTTTGTCGGGCAGCAATATCATCTTGAAGTCGGAGTCGATGATTTTTTTATTGATCTGCTTTTTTACCATTTAAAGTTGCGTTGTTATGTGGTGGTAGAATTGAAGGCAGGAGAATTTAAGCCAGAGCATATTGGGCAATTGGTTTTTTATATTGCTGCGGTTGATGGTGAGTTGAAAGCAGAACAAGATGCAGCGACTATTGGCGTTTTGCTGTGTAAAAGTAAAAACAAGGTGGTGGCTGACGCTGAAAATCAGGGAAACGGAGCTTGCGAAGTGATGATTTTTAGTCCGCAGTAGGCGACAGGGAAATTCGCCAATCCGAAGTGAACTGGTCAGTTCGCTCGGGAGGCAAGTAGTTATCCCGACAGCCGTCAAGTCATTTGAGGTAGACTTAACGAAGCAGTGTTTTTTGCGTAGTTGAGTTGGACGCAGGACGAACTGGGGCTCCCATAAATCGCTCCGTGCTGAATGAAGATTGGCGATAGGACATCCCAATGTTTCATGAAGTAGGAATGGCGCGCCTAAGAAGTACAAGCAACGTTGGTTAGTGATGAAAAGCGGCAATTTCCACTACCAAAGTTAAAACCAAATTATAAAATTCCCGCTGTTTGTGCAATGCAGGATGTGGAAGTTAAGTGTATTAGTTTTACTGGTTTACTTAAATAAAGAGTTAATGCGTGTTTTTAGGGGTTTGGATATGGTGGAGCAGTTAGGCTCTGGTATTCCCCAAATTTTAGCCGCTTATTCGCTTAGTTTTTCCTTTTGAAGAGGGATTTGAGGTTTTGACTGGACAAGCTGCCGCTCAAGCTGAGGTCAATAAAAATCAAGGTGAGAGTGATAAGGATGATGTTACCGCTCAAGCTAATAAGTTATTAGTATTCTGTAGTAAACCTCGGTCTATGGCAGAAATGATGAGTCATCTTGACTTGACTCATAGAACAAGTTTTCGCGAGTTTATTTTGCGTCCTTTGTTAAGTTCTGCTGAATTATTGCAAACGATACCTGATAAACCAACCAGTCCTAATCAACTTTATATTGCTAACAGTCAATATAGGAACAATTTGAAATGAATGAATTACACCTGCAAGATAAATTTTTAATCCCATTTTTTAGGGATGGTTTGCTTTATAAAGAAGTAAAAGCCAATACCATTACTGAATCATTAATTATTGAAGAAGATTTACAGGAATTTATTGCTGAAACTGAACTGAATAAAAAACCGTATGCAACCCTGTTAAAAAAATATAAAGGCGATAAGCAGGCATTATTAAAAGACTTAATCGCTCTCATTCAAGAGCGGATTGCCAGTAGTCGTAATATGGCGTTATTTATCAATGCCAATAAGTCGATTAGCTTGCAAAATATCAAACTACATTTGTTTTACACCAGTGATAGCGTTATTCACGGTAATAAGCTATTTGATGAGAATATCTTCTCTGTGGTGCAAGAGCTGCCTTATAAATATAAGTTTAACGGCAAACAAATATTTTCTTTTCGTCCTGATATTGTTTTGTTTGTTAATGGGCTTTATCTTGGTTATAGCGAGTTAAAAAATAATTACACCAACCAAAGTGCCAGTAAGAATGGACGTGGCAAGGTGATTAAAGATTACTTTGAGGCGGTAAAGGTTTATCACCAGCAGTTTGATAGCAATGGCATGTTGAGTGAGCACGAAAAGCAGACTTACCGTAAGGATTTTCTTAAAATATTTGAGAAGGCAATTCATCTTACTACGACGGATATTGGTGAAACATTTGTAATACGCACCATTTCTGATTTTTTCGATGAAGTGCTGGCTACTTGTCGTGAAGGGCAGTTTGATCGTGAGGAAATTGAGAAAAAAGCCTATTCGGTATTTAAGCCTTATCCATTGTTACAAGCTGATGCAGGTAAGAAAGATAAACTGAAAGAACTATTTACAGCGCATTACGGTCGTTTTTTTATTGAAAAAGAGATTTTGTATTACAACTTTATTGAGCGTGATATTGTCGTTAAATATGGGGTAAAAGAGGTTAAGAATGAAGTAGGAAATCTTATTTCACCACGACCAAAGCAGAAATTTGGTACCGATAAAATTATGGCTAAAATTGATGAATTTTTAGCGCATGAGCAAGAGCCAGATTACTTTGAGAAGTTGCTAGAAAAACAATTGTTCGGTGTCAGTGTGACTAAGAAAGCTGAGTTATTAGTAAAGCGTGAGTCTTACTCCAATAATAAAAATATCTATTCATTGTTGATGCAGTATGCGGCAGGTTTTGGTAAGTCTAATATCATTGGCTGGTCTGCGTTACAGCTTAAAGACTTACGGCGTGAGGGTGAGTATGTTTATGACAAGATAATGATTGTGGTGGATAGGCTGCAATTGCGTAGTCAGATTGATTCGTTATTACTGAATATGAATATTGATAAACGGTTAGCCAAAGAAGCGACCAATAAAAAGACTTTCCAAGCAGCATTAGTATCTGATGCCCGATTGGTTATTGTGAACTTGCAGAAGTTTGGCGCGGTTCGTGAAATGTTGGACGGAGATGTTTTACAAAAGTTAGCTCAAATGCGTATTGTTTTTTTGATTGATGAGATTCACCGTTCTAATGCAGGTGATCAGCATGAGGAAATGGTCAGTATTTTTGATGAGCTGCAAACCCCTTTTGATTCGCCTGAGTATGCCGAGGCAAGTTCTAAAAAGAATCTTATTATTGGTTTTACGGCGACACCTGATGATCATACCCTAGCTCGTTTTGGTGAGTTTAGTGGCTATGCTGAAAGTGAGAAGTTGTGGCGACCTTTTGATAGTTATACGATGAAAGAAGCGATTGAGGATGGTTTTATCCTTAATCCGTTGAAGAACATTGTGCCGATTGCTTCTAAAATGTTGTATGACTTGCCGAGTAACCTATTGGAAGGCTTTACGGAAAAAGAATATAAAGATGCACAGAAAAAACAAGTGTATGAAAACCGTGAGCGAATTGATGCCATCGCTGAAAATGTGGCTGATATGTTGGTTAAGGATGTTTATCGTCAAATTCGAGGGACAGGTAAAGCAATGTTGGCTGTTTACTCTATTAAAACAGCGATTGCTTATCACACGGCAGTGAGCAAGTATTTTAAAAAGTTAGTTCAACAAGCTAAGTATGAGAAATATGCTGATGCTCCGATCCATATTGTTTATTCTAGCAATCAAGATGAACAAAGTGCGGCTAGCCTTAATGGTGGTTTGAGTGAAGAGAAAGTATTAGAAAGCTTTGCTCTCAAAAAGAACGGTATTATTATCGTTGTAGCAAAATTACAAACTGGGTTTGATGAAAAGCGCTTACATACTTTATTTTTGGATAAAGAAATTAGGGGGATTAGTGCGATTCAGACAATTTCACGAGTGAACCGAACCGCTAGACACAAAAATGATTGTAAGATCATTGATTATTCTTATAACAACGTTAACGTGCAGAACATTAAAGATGCATTTGAGCACTTTTCTGATGTGGTTGTTAGTGATTTTGATCCATTTGGAGATAAGAAGGTTCTTGATGTGTTGCTTGATTCACTTAAAAAGTCAGAAATCTATCAAAAGTTTTTTGATGTCTTTATGTCAATATACAAGGATCCCGCTAAACAAGATGAGCCGATTAGCTATTTAGATTTTGAAAGTAGTTTAGAAAAGTTTATTGATGCTAACCCAAAGCGAACATCTGATACCAAAGCTAAAGCATCTCAGTATTTTTCAATTCTGAATAGAATTGAATATGTGATTAAGGTTGAGGGTAAGTTTCGAGAGCCAAGCTTCCTGTTCTTCTGGCGTAAATTCAATATGCTCTACAATATGATGTACCGTAGTGATGAGGTGAAAGATCCTATTGAGGTGTATTTTGATAATCAGATTGGGATTGTTGAAGTGGTTGCAGGCGAGAGTGAAGAAAAAGTTAAAAATCCCACGAAAGTTGCAGAGGCGCATGCTTCATACGGTACTGGGTTATTTAATGTTGTAAAAATTATTGCTGCTCGTAACGATGATGAGGCCAAAGTAGGGGCTTTAATTGAGGATTTTCAAGCAAAAACGACTGATTTTTTTGATTATATTAGAAATGAAGATAAGGATGGAAAGCGATTAATTGTAAAAATAAACTCGCATTCATCAGAATTTGAAATTGTTGATGATTTCTCAAAGATATACCGGCGCTATAAAGCGCTTAAACGAAAGGCTATTGGTGACTACTTTTTTAAAGAAACAGAGGACTTGATTGAAAAGTTGAGTGCTGATTTTGAAGAGTTAGTTAAAAATAAATAATTAGGATGAGTATGATTACCTTATACGGCATAAAAAACTGCGATAGCGTTAAAAAGGCGCGACAGTGGTTAACGGAAAATAACTGTGATTATCAATTTCATGATTTTCGTAGTGATGGCACCAGTGAAGAGCTGGTGCAAAGCTTTATCACTGCAAGTAGCTGGGATGTATTACTTAATAAACGTAGTACCAGTTGGAAGCAATTGAGTGCGGAAGATAAAGAGGGTATTACCGAAGAAAAAGTTATTGCATTAATGTTGCTAACCCCCACGTTAATTAAACGCCCCGTTTTAGTGAGTGAAGATCACTTTTTTGTTGGATTTAAACTAGAGAATTATCAGAAATTATTATGAGTGAAACCTTAACACTTCTTAAAGAACTAATCAGCCGTCAGTCTATTACTCCAGAAGATGCTGATTGCCAGAAATTATTAAGCCAGCGTTTAGAAAAAATTGATTTTATTACCGAAGAGCTTAATTTTGAAGATACCAAAAACATTTGGTTAAAACGCGGTACTGCCAAACCATTATTTTGTTTTTTAGGGCATACCGATGTTGTCCCCACAGGTGCTTTAGATCGTTGGAATTCACACCCTTTTGAACCCACAATTCGTGATGGGCATCTTTATGGGCGAGGTGCGGCAGATATGAAAGGAGGCATTGCTTGCTTTGTCACAGCTGTTGAACGTTTTATTGCTAAACACCCTGATCATCAAGGCGCAATTGCAATGATGATTACCAGTGATGAAGAAGGGCCGGCGACGCATGGTGTGGTGAAGGTGGTTGAGGTATTAGAGCAGCGCAATGAAAAAATTGATTGTTGTTTAGTGGGTGAGCCTTCGAGCGATAAACAAATTGCGGATATTATTCGTGTCGGACGGCGGGGTTCTTTGTGTGCGAAATTAATTGTAAAGGGTGTGCAAGGGCATGTTGCTTACCCTAATATTGCAGATAACCCTATCCATCGATTTGCTCCCGCACTACAAGCATTAACTGATGAAGTTTGGGATCAAGGTAATGATTTTTTCCCGCCAACAAGCCTGCAAGTTTCTAATATTAATTCTGGCACAGGTGCGGAAAATATTATCCCTGGTGAATTGGAAGTACAGTTTAATTTGCGTTTTTGTACCGAATTAGATGAAGCCACAATTAAGCAGCGGATTGCAGGTATTCTTGCCCCCTTTGAATTAGATTATGAGCTTATTTGGCGTTTGTCAGGTAATCCATTTTTAACATCAGGTGGAGATTTAATCGCCGCCACACATACTGCAATTAAAAAAATAACAGGGCGTGAAACGATTGATGATACCGGAGGTGGTACATCAGATGGACGTTTTATTGCTCCCACAGGTGCAGAAGTGATTGAATTAGGGCCACTGAATGAAAGTATTCATAAAATTAACGAGAATGTTAGTGTGGCTGATTTAGAGGTATTATCGGAAATATATGAGCAAATCTTAGTAGAATTATTAGTAAAGTAAGGTGGATATTATCAGCAATTATCAATTTAAGAAAATAAGAAGGATTTTGATGGCAATTAATTAATTGATAGGATGTGCTGACCTTGGGAAGCGCATCACACTGGGCTATGCGCATAAGATGCGCTTCGTTCCTCAGCAGATCCTAGAAAGAAAGCATCCTAAGTACTGGCAAAAAGCGACTAAATAAAATCATGAACATAGCAACCCTCTGGGAGCAGGGGGCTGCCAGCCCCTGAATGGGTAAGCTGCCCATTTCCCCATGTATACATTATTTGCGCGGCGATTGAGAATTGCAGGTATATTATTCAGCTGAATTTAAACGTAATTCCATTGCCTGTTTATAACGTAAAAAATGAATAGACTGGAGTTGTGTGTAGTTATCAACACCTAAAGCTTGCATAGGCACATCAATTTTAGTGACATGGATAGGATATTTTTCATTATTTTGGCGCAAACTATAAATATGTTGTGCCACAGATTTGAAAATATCCTCATTTTCATCAATAGAGAAAAACTCTAAATCATTGCAATAAAGTGTGTAGACGGTATCCATTCCTGTGTCATAAATTTCACCTGTAATACGAATATTAAAATAGTCCCAAGTAAAGGTTTGTGGCGGGGTAATGGGGCTTACTTGGTAGTGATAATTATCGGTACTATGCAGTTCGTAATATTTAATGCTTAATTCAGTATTCAGGATACCTTTGTTATAAAGAATTTCTAAAAAGGTCGCGTAGGAGGTTAATAATTGTTGAAAGCTTGTATTGTGATGGCATTGATAAAATAAGCTGCCTTTTTCATCAATAATATAAAGATGAATATCTTTACCTAGTTTTTGAAAAAATATTTGTAAATTATTTTCTTTGGATAAAGAGAATAAAAATGGCAAGGGCGAGTCTGATAAAACGGCATTACTAAAATGTGTGGGACTAAAGTTCATTTGCGGTTTAGATAATTCAATCATCAATTCTGGTATAGCTTAGGCATGAATTTTTATATTGGAATAGATAGAAGCGGTTTTCTCCTGCAACAATTAGGCGTGGAGAAATATTGTTTGATAGTTGCCCAAAGAGCTGATCAATTTTAATGTCAAGTTGTTCAACGGCAGGTGTTATACCAGTGTGTTGCACAGAAGAATCACAAGTAAACTGCATGTGTACAGGTTGAGACTGCTGATTAAAGCGTGCTATTAAGCAATCAAAAATACCTTCTAAGCCAATAAAGCGAATCGTTGTAATTTCCCCCCATGAGCTAATTGAAATTTGGTCCACTGTTTTTACAAAATTTTCTTGTGCTTTGCCATAGCTAAAAATATTGATAGAGTTAGAAAAGTTTGTATTTTTGTATTTTATTAGTGATGTGTCTCCTAAATTTAATAATAAAAGACTGGTCATCATTCTATTTGGGTAATGAAAGTTTTGTATTGATGGTGCAATATTCGCTTGGTGTTCTAATAAATAATTATTGATAGACGTTAAAATATTACTGATGCTTTTTTCAGATAGGAACAAGTATTGAGAGTGAATATGTAATTTGAGTTTCTGTTGGTATAAACCATTACTGACTAGCCAAGTGAGAATCTCAATTAAACTACGAGAACCGGCTTTAAACGGAGTGATCTGAGAGGGGTTATCTTGCTCTACAATACTGGGGTATAAGCTCCATATAGAGCGATTTCAAGAAGGGGGGGATTTAATTCATTAGACTTGCATCTTATAGATGCACGCGTGGTGATGATGTCTATTTTTCCGGGTTTTTTTTGTAAAAAGGATTTAAGTTTTCGACCAATAAGCTGAATATCTTGATTTTTACTCGATAAACTATTGGTTTCAGCAAAGCGGCTAACCATTAGATAATATTGCTTTAATTGTTGAATAATATGGTCATTTTCTAAACTGGCTTTTTTAATATCCCAAGCTGAGTTTTTTCTTAAAGCCTTTAGTAAATTTTTATCCCAGTGATAGTTTTGGCTTATCTCTTTTAATAAAGTGAGTCGATCTTGTAATTTTTGTTGTTGAGGGTTGGCTTCCATATCCCCCATGATTTTCAAATAAAAACATTGGCGCGCATAGTTAAGCCGCTCAGTGTTATTGCTTTGTTGTAAATAGGGGTCGATTTTATTGTAGATAAGCACATAAGGGTCGAGTGCATCTAACTGATAGTTCCCTTGGTAAATTGCTTTTTTTAATTCTAATGATATCCACTGGGGCTTAGGGTACTCACTTTCATAGCACTCCATCAGTAATAGTTTTAAGAGTGACTTGTAAGGTGCATTAAGTGACTTGTATAAATGCCAAAGAGTAGAGCCAATAAATTCATCAGCTGGAATATCTTCTAAGCCTCCAAAATCAATAAAGTCGTTTGGATTAATAAGTTCCGATTTGATTAAGTGTTTAAGGTAGAGAGTGTAGTTTTGCTCTTCTTCTGGAGGAATTAACCACCAGATAGGAGTGCGACCAGCAATATAAATTGCGGTACGGTAAAACTCTTCAAGTAAAAGGTAGTGTTGCATTTCTCCACTACTTTCAGCGGATAGCGGTGTTTTTTTACCTTTTAAAAAAGTACGACTATCGACTAAAAAGATATGTACTTCAAGATTTAGTGACGCAGCCCAGTTTTCCACTGCGTTTGCTTTGTCTTGTAATAGTGATTTTTCATGTGAAGATAAAGGATTTTTATGACATAGCCAAATATCAATATCACTATGTTCAGAGAAAGCTAAACTGCTCACACTGCCCATTAAGTAGACACCCTGTAGAGAGTGACTTTGTTCTTTATCTGTTCGATAAGTGAAATCTTTCTGATAAGATTTTGCGAGCGCTAATGTTTCTTTATCTGGGTGGTAATGAGAAATTCCAGTGGGTGTTTTACTTGAGGTATAGCCTGGCAACCCCATCTGATTTTGATGGAATAATAAAGGTAATAAGCGTAAAAATTCTTGTTGTTCTGGCAGTAAAAAAGATTGAATACGAAGTAAGCGGGCTTGATTAAATTGAATAAAACTCTGTTGGATGTGCAATAAATCCTTAGTAGTAGGGTTTGGATCAATACATTTAGGTGTTAGAGTTGTACTCATTACTGAATCATTAACCGTGTTTTATTAATTGAAGGAAGTCGGCAGAGTCTTTGCTATGGAAGCATTCTACACGGGATATACAGGCGTAAGCTATTTTTAGTTTAAAGCTATGTTCTATATCGATGGCAAGTATTTTAGCTAAAATGACACGAATAACCCCAGCATGAGTCAGTAATAAAATTTTTTGTCCTTGATAGCGTTGCAATAGCTGTTGCCAAGCAAATAAAACTCTTGTTTGAAATTGGGTGAATGTTTCTCCGTTAGGAGGGGGATTATTAGCGGGGTCTAAGTAAAATTGGCTTAATAGTTGGGAGTCTATTTGTTCTGCTGTTTTACCTTCCCAGTCACCAAAGTCAATTTCCTGCAATTCTGGGTCACTAACAAGTGGTAAATTTAAGGCGTGTGATAAGTCTTTTGCAAAAGCATAACAGCGGGTGAGGGGGGAGCTAATGATGATGTCCCACCCACCCGATGAATCGATATCAATAGCCTGCTGCATTTGCTGCCAGCCTTCTGTGCTTAAAGGGTCATCCGTTATACCTCGGTAACAAGCTCCGCCTTTGACGGCTCCATGACGTAATAGAGTAATAGAGCTGCAGCTTGTTACCGAAGACTTAGACACTCTTTTTTATAGGGCTGCGCGAGCAGTTTTAATTGCTTTACGAACCGTATCTGGTGCAGTACCACCAATATGCTGACGGGCAGCAACTGATCCTTCTAAGGATAAAACATCAAACACATCATCAGTAATCATTTCTGAAAAGCTTTGTAGCTCTTTTAAGGATAATTCTGATAAGTCACGCTCAGTATCCAAACCTAGTTTAACCGCTAAACCGACCACTTCATGTGCATCACGGAATGCCATGCCTTTTTTAACTAAATAATCGGCTAAATCAGTTGCCGTAGTAAAGCCTTTTTTAGCGGCATTAAACATATTGTCACGTTTCGCTTCGATATGAGGCACCATATCTGCAAAAGCGCGTAGGCAGTTAATTAAGGTATCCACAGTATCAAAAATAGGTTCTTTATCTTCTTGATTATCTTTGTTGTAGGCTAAAGGCTGGCTCTTCATTAACATTAATAAAGACATTAAATGCCCAGTAACACGCCCTGATTTTCCACGGACTAATTCAGGTACATCTGGGTTTTTCTTTTGCGGCATGATGGATGAGCCAGTGCAGAAAGCATCAGGTAATTCAATAAATGCAAATTGCGCGCTTGCCCATAAAACTAATTCTTCTGAGAAACGTGATAAATGCATCATGATAATGCTCGCATCGGCAGTGAATTCAATAGCAAAATCACGATCACTAACAGAATCTAGTGAGTTATTAGAAGGGCGTGAAAAGCCGAGTAATTCAGCGGTTAAATGGCGGTCAATTGGATAGCTGGTTCCGGCTAATGCCGCTGCGCCTAAAGGCATAATATTAACGCGCTTTAAACAATCCTCTAAGCGTTCTTGGTCGCGTACTAACATTTCATACCAAGCCATTAAATGATGACCAAAAGTAATAGGTTGTGCAACTTGTAGATGAGTAAAGCCAGGCATAATGGTGTCGGCTTCTTTCTCTGCTAAGTCCAATAATGCAACTTGTAAGCGTTGAAGAACAATAATAATAGTTTTGATTTCACTACGTAGATATAAACGAATATCAGTGGCTACTTGATCATTACGTGAACGGCCGGTGTGCAATTTTTTCCCTGCTATGCCAATCAAGTCAGTAAGGCGTGCTTCAATATTCATATGCACATCTTCTTGTTGAACTGACCATTGAAAATCGCACGCTTCAACTTCAGCACTAATTTGTTTTAAGCCCGTAAAAATACTATCGCGTTCAGATTCCGTTAAAATGCCAATTTTACAAAGCATGGTTGCATGGGCAACTGAGCCTTCAATATCTTGTTGTGCCATGCGTTGGTCAAAGCCGATCGAGGCGGTAAAAATTTCCACAAAGGCATCGGTTGCTTGAGAGAATCGAGCGCTAGAAAGTTTATCTTTATTGGCTGTTGTCATAATTGCTTAAGGGTAATAGGGCAGGAAAAAACATTAATTATAACATCGAAAAGCCTGTTATTTATCCACAAAATCTGTGTATAAGTCTGTGTCTTTTATGTCATAAGAGTACATAAGTCATTCATTGTTTAGTTTTTTAGTTAAAATGGTTAAATAATAGTCAGCCTTTATTTCTACTGCTTAACTGATGTTACGCCCCCTAATGATATTTCCATTAAAATAGTAGGCTATGAAAACACCTGATATTTTTGACTTATACACCGATTACCTGATCACTTCATTTAGCTATACAACAGCGACAGGCTTGTCAGGCTTAGTTGATAATGCGATCAGTCATGACCCAGTCACTCGGTTTCTTTCTCAACAAGATTTCACCTCTAAAGAGCTTGGGAAGGTGATCAAAAAAACAGTGAG
>JAJJBE010000035.1 GCA_020996635.1 Bathymodiolus brooksi methanotrophic gill symbiont | reverse complement strand
GTCAATCTAAGGACTTGTTTTTTCAATCGTTTTATTTCATTTTCATTCGACTCGTTGCTAGCCACGTTAGTATTACCCTTGGGTTTTGAAGCGTTATGAACCCAAGTATAAAGAGTGTTGGAATTAACGCCCAAATTTTTAGCGATTTGAGGGATAGATTCATCAGAATCTCAGGCTAATTTAATAGCAGATTCTTTAAATTCGAGCGTGTAAGTATTTAGCTTTTTCTTAGTCATTTTGGGTACTCTATATTGAGGGGGTAAATCTTAGTTTTTGTGTCCTAAATAGTGTATCCACATCAGGTTGGGAATAATATGAGTTAGCTCAATACCCACTAAAATAAAGGATTCAATCGTTAAAAAACATTGAATAGCGACTAGCAATAAAATGCTATTTTTACCATTAAATAGAAAGAATGAATTCACGATAGCCTTTTCCTGTGTTGTTAACAATAGCCATTAATACTTTATGTACCCGCAGCAACCGCACCGCTCGTTCCTGCGACCTTCTCAGCTAAAAGCATATCATTATATAAAGCACTAACAATCCTTAATTTTGCAGCGTCAGGTTTACGTCTAACCGAAAAATAACCACTAATATCCTTCACATCAGTTCCTGAGTTAGAAAAACTTGGTGTCACATTAGCAAGCACCCAATAATAAGAGCCATCTTTAGTCATGTTTTTCACATAACCAAAAAACTCATTACCGGATTTTAAAGTTGACCACAATAAATGAAACACCGCTCGCGGCATATCTGGGTGCCTGACAATATTATGTTGCTGCCCTAGTAATTCAAACTCTGTATAGCCAGAATACTCTATAAATATTCGATTACAATAAGTTAGCCTGCCTGCTGCATCCGTTTTAGAAACAATAAATTCATCAGCTGTCATGACGCGTTCATTATTAGTCGGTGTTATCTTGTTTTTCATAATATCCATGCGTTTAATTAATCCAAGAAGCTAAAATATAATATTACAGATCTATAAATTATTATAGCCCTCTACTTAATAAAAAAAGTTTTATTTTTATAGTCAACCAGCCTAACATTACTCTATAATACTTATTCCAAAGGGGACGACCAGGTTTCGACGTGGGTAGCAAAACCTTAGGTGCATGTCGAGGACAGTACACCTCGTAAAATCTACTGAACTATAAGTATTCGCAAATGACGAAAACTACTCAATGGCTTTAGCTGCTTAAACCCAGCACCATTCTCCTGACTATCTGTGCTTATGCGGGTAGAGTTCTTCGGAACATTCGGGAGTCACTTTACATAAGATCGCGTTAAGAACTTAGTTCGGAGTTCCGACACGCTAAACCCAATCGAAATCGCTTTAAGTATCTTGGTCCGACGGGTAGCTTATTGTTAAACTAAAAGCGCGGAATAAACATGTAGATCCAAGGGCGGAGTGCTTACGGACGGGGGTTCGATTCCCCCCGTCTCCACCAAATTTCCGTTTCATCAAGCTCCATAATGTACCACACCGCAGTAAGTGCGGTGCATTCACGGGTAATCACTGTCCCATCCAGTTTCATCTTATTTCATCCTATACCGTGCTATTTACGGTACATATTACGGTATTTTATAGTAGCTACTTTTTAGGTACCGTAAAATGAAATTAACAGACACTAAGATCAAGAATGCCAAGCCTCGCGATAAGCAATACAAACTTACTGACGGCCAAGGGATGCACTTATTAATAAAACCTAACGGCTCTAAACTTTGGCGATTAGAATATACTTTCAATAAAAAGCGTAATACACACGCTATTGGTCGCTACCCTACAATATCTCTAAAAGATGCAAGAAAAAAACTAGCAGCTATTAAAGAGTTAATTACAAATGGAATTGACCCTAACATCCACCGCAAGACTCAAAAAGAAAGCACCGAGAAAAACAGCTTTGAAGCTGTTGCTAATGAGTGGTTTTCTCAACAGTCTCAAACTTGGTCTAAAAGCCATAGCAGCCGCATATATAGACGCTTAGAAAAAGATGTTTTTCCTTGGATTGGCTCAATGCAAATAGATGAAATCAAGGCATCCACCTTACTCACCACCCTTAGAAGGGTTGAGAGTCGAGGAGCCATTGAAACAGCACATAGAATACAGCAAAACTGCGGCCAAATATTTAGGTATGCAATTGCCACTGACCGTGCGGAACAAGATCCATCTAGCGCACTTAAAGACGCTCTACAGCCAACTAAAGAAAAACATCACCCCAGCATTATTGAACCATTGAAAATTGGTACCTTACTCAGAGCAATTGATGGTTATGAAGGCCGCTTAGTAACTAAATGTGCATTAAAAATTGCCCCGCTAGTTTTTGTTCGCCCCGGTGAACTAAGACATGCAGAGTGGTCAGAATTTGATTACGATGCTAAAGAATGGCGCATTCCAGCTGAAAAAATGAAAATGAAAGCTATTCATATTGTCCCGTTATCTGATCAAGTTTTACATATTCTATCTGAACTTCACTCCTTAACGGGGAAAGGCAAATACCTATTTCCCAGTGTTAGATCATCATCAAGGTCTATAAGTGAAAATACGGTTAACGGTGCATTACGTCGGCTTGGCTACACTAAAGATGAAATGACTGGTCATGGATTCAGAAGTATTGTTTCAACCCGTCTTAATGAAATGGGAATGAATCGTGATGCAATTGAGCGACAACTCGCTCATGCTGAACGTGATGAAATAAGGGCTGCATATAGTCAAATACCTCCGGCAAAGCCGGAGGCTTGAAAACCGTGAACCGCTCAAAGCGGGCTGATTCATTGAGCACCCAAGGGTGCAAGGGTAACTAAAACAGGTTAAGCTGCTCTATTCGCTTATCTTCACTTTCTTGATGTTTT
>JAJJBE010000259.1 GCA_020996635.1 Bathymodiolus brooksi methanotrophic gill symbiont | reverse complement strand
GTCAATCTAAGGACTTGTTTTTTCAATCGTTTTATTTCATTTTCATTCGACTCGTTGCTAGCCACGTTAGTATTACCCTTGGGTTTTGAAGCGTTATGAACCCAAGTATAAAGAGTGTTGGAATTAACGCCCAAATTTTTAGCGATTTGAGGGATAGATTCATCAGAATCTCAGGCTAATTTAATAGCAGATTCTTTAAATTCGAGCGTGTAAGTATTTAGCTTTTTCTTAGTCATTTTGGGTACTCTATATTGAGGGGGTAAATCTTAGTTTTTGTGTCCTAAATAGTGTATCCACATCAGGGTGGCGCTAACCGTTTACCTCGTTTCAAGCTTATAAGACTGCCGAAATGAGCTGTGCTTAATTTCAACTTTTTTATCATTACGCCTAGCGACTTAAGCAATAACCTCAGTCATTAATGTGAAACACCGTCTCTTTTTATCACCTTAACAAAAGTAAGCCATAAAACTTTCAAGTCAAATATAAATGATTGCCGAAGTAAATATGCAACATCCAATGCAACTTTTTCAGGAATAGGTAGTTCATCACGCCCATTAACCTGCGCCCAACCGGTTAACCCTGGAACTAATTTTTCCACACCTTTCTCCGTACGCAAAGCAATTAAATCATCCTGATTAAATAATGCAGGCCTAGGGCCTACAAAACTCATATCACCTTTAAAAATACTCCATAATTGTGGAAGTTCATCTAAACTCGATTTACGCAAAAAATCTCCAACTGGTGTTAATGCTTTATGCGGATCAGTTAATAAGTGCGTTGCTACGGCAGCTGTCCCTATTTTCATACTTCTAAATTTAGGCATACAAAATAAATGATTATTTTTTCCTACTCGATCAGACCAATATAAAATTGGCCCTGGCGAAGTAAGTTTAACTATCAAAGCCGTAAGCAATAACGGGAACACTAATACAATAAAAACAGTGCCGGCTAAGACAAGATCAAATATGCGTTTCATTTAATTAAGCCTCCCTAATTATTAGACGATATAAATTCTGGCACTAAAGCTTTTAGTTCTTTTAATGCATTGCCTGAATGACGACTTTCACTGGCTTTTAATAAAGACTCCATCTTAGCTTGCCAAACAGCACTTTCATAAGACCTTGCTTGGACCAAAAATAATTTTTCAAACCCTGTCCCTTGTAGAGATTCTTGTTCATGAAATAATTCTTCATGCAATTTTTCACCAGCACGCAAACCAATATATTTTATTTTAATATCGACTCCGATGCTTAAACCACTTAAATGAATCATTTGCTCCGCTAAATAACTAATTTTAATCGGCTGTCCCATATCCAAAACATAAATTTCACCACCAGTCCCAACAGCTTCAGCCTTCATAATAAGACGGCATGCTTCAGGAATTGTCATAAAATAGCGAGTTACTTCAGGATGTGTGACGGTAACAGGGCCTCCTAATTTAATTTGCTGGCGAAATAAAGGGACCACACTCCCCGCAGAATCAAGTACATTACCAAAGCGTACCGTTATAAATGACGTGTATTCAGATTGATCGTTATAATTTTGGCATAAAATCTCAGCGGCACGCTTCGTTGCCCCCATTACATTAGTTGGGTTCACCGCTTTATCGGTTGAAATTAGTACAAAACGTTCAACTTTTTCAGCAAGCGCCAAATCTGCAACATTTTTAGTACCCACTAAATTATTTTGAATGGCAATTAATGTTTGGTTTTCTAATAAAGGAACGTGCTTATACGCCGCCGCATGAAAAATAACTTGTGGCTTTTCTTGTTGAACGACCTCTTCTAAATCCTCCCTATCCACCACATTACCTAAGATGGCTTTATGCTTTAACTCAGGGAAATCACGATTTAAAAGTGAATTTATCTGATATAAATTGAATTCAGACTGGTCAAAAATAATTAATGACTCAGGAGCAACACGGGCTAATTGCTGACAAAGCTCAGAGCCTATAGAACCTCCTCCCCCTGTCACTAAAATACGCTTCCCCGATAAACTCGCCTGTATTCTTTCCCAATTTAAATTGACTGGCTCACGCCCCAAGATATCAGCAATCGCAACATCCCGTAAATTACCTTTTGAAATATCACAAGATAATAACTCCTTAACAGAAGGTAATGTTTTAAAAGGAACATTACTCTGCTCACAAGCTTCAACAATACGCTGCATTTCGGCAGCAGAAATTGAAGGAATCGCAATTAAAATAATATCAATATTATATTTTTCTACATAATTAGAAATTAAATTCGTATCAAAAAGGACAGGAAGCCCACGGAGCGACCGAGATTTTTTGTGCCGAGCATCATCAACAAAAGCAACAGGAATTAAAGTACTGTCTTCTTGAAGTAAATCTCGTGCAAGCATATCACCTGCGGCTCCTGCTCCAATAACTAAAGCTCGCTGAGCATTACATTTATAGGTATTTCGATCTTTACAATAGCGATAAAATAAACGTGGCAGGCTTAAAAGAAGTAATAAAAAACAACAGTAAAGAGGGATAATAGAACGCGGCACAAAGGCTAGCCGATTATAAAAAAATAAAACGCCTGTCATGAAAAGCACCCCAAAAAAAACCGCTTTAAAAATACGAATTAAGTCTGGTAATGATGAAAAACGCCAAAAACCTTTATACAAGCCAAAAAACCAAAAAAAACAAAATTGACTCGTAAAAACAAAGGGCAGATATGCCTGTGAGCTACTCATAAACTCAGTGGGGATACCCTCAAAGTTAAACCGAAAATAAAAGGCCAACATCCAAGCTAGAACTACCATGACAGAATCATGCAGCATAATCATTCGTGATTTATTTAAAAATATATTCAACAAATATGTCCTAGATTTTTTCCTCAACTCTTAACCAAGTTAAGAACAAATAATATCAACAAAGTAATTAAGATATTAATTATACCCTTAAATACCGCTTACCCCCTTAATAAATTGGGTGTGCCTACACTTTAACCAGTCACATTTAAAGGCATTACAACTTGGTAAAACCTAACAAACATTACATCAAAGCATAACAATTAGATCTTCTGCTTAGCCAAGTACGCACTCGCGACTTCCTTCAACTCTTCATCCATTGTAATCACTGGTTTCCAGCCCAGCAACTCTCTTGCCTTAGTGCTATCCACTTGCAAAGAGCCAAATAAACGACTAGCCACATCACTCTTACCGATTAATTTAGCAACCAAAGTCAATAAATAAACCGGGACAGGAATGAGTCTTGATTTTTTACCAAACGCCTTCGCCACTTTTTGCAATAATTCAGTCGTCGAAACATCTTCACCATCTGAAATCAGAAACACTTCGTTAGCCGCTTTGGGATGAGCAATACAATGGATAATAAAATTAATTAAGTTATCTAAAGCCACTAAAGAACGCTGATTATGAACCGCTCCCAAAGGTAATGGCACACCTCTTTTAGCCCATTTCAGCATTGATGCAAAATTAGCTCGAACACCAGGCCCATAAACCAAAGGAGGACGAATAATCACTACTTCCATACCAGTTTCTTTCGTTAAAGCTAACAAGCCCCGTTCTGCTTCATACTTTGATAGTCCATAAGGGTCTGTAGGGATAAATACATCATTCTCATTAAAACAGTCCCTTGCTCCCCCTTTCTTATCAGAACGCATGGGGGCATTACGTCCTGTTATTTCACCGTTTACCTTCACTGAGCTAATAAATATAAACCGCTTAACACCAGCATCAGCAGCTTGCCTAGCTAGGTTTAAAGAGCCTTCTGTATTGACTTTACGAAATTCACTCAGCGAATTTTCCATCGAATCATTCATAATATGAGCTCGTGCTGCAACGTGAACTACAACACTTACACCCTTCAAAGCACTTTCCCACTCAACTTTTTTCGACAAATCTGTTATTTTAACCTGTTGAATCTGTTTGGAAAATACCTGGACTACCTCTCGAACAGCAGCAGTAACTTCAACCCCAGTGTCATTCGCCTTAATACATAATGCTTTACCGACAAAACCAGTAGCCCCTGTTATTAACACTTTCATCTCTTAGGACCCTTTATTGCATATATAAATAAGGCAAAAAAAGCAAAAACCTGGTCAACCTTGCGCCTTCTTAATTGCCTTGCTTTAAACGCTAACCGTAGCACCCCTAGCCTAGATGAAAGGTGTACAGAAGTTATACCAAGAACATTAACAAGTAACTTAATAGAATCGAAGGCTTGCCCCGACAAAATATAATTTACTCTATAAACAAGCCCCTTTAAAGAGGTATTGGCTCCAACTTGATTAGCACTATGTTGCCGATACTTCATTTTAGGCTCAGAATCTATAATCCATTTATAATTATTGTGTCTTAAAATCGCATAAGAGAGCCAATCATGAAGCACAAAATCATTCAGCTCTGGGTAAGTATTTAAATAGTTTTTGATAAGACGTGCTGCTTTATTTGTAAAAATATACGTGCACCCAGGCCCCGCAGCCTCAAACAAGTAATCAAGCTCCCTTTGTGGCTGAGATTTATCAATAAGCTTTTCACTCCCACCGCCCCAAAAAGCAATAATACTAGCTGAATAAGCTTCGGAGCCAGTAACTTTCATTTTATTTATGCCATGAGACAGCTTATCTAAAGACCAAATATCATCTTGATCTGCAAAAGCAATATAGTCAAATTTTGAGAAATCTACATCTTTAATTAATCGAAAAAAATTAGGGGCAGCGCCACCAAATCGTTCACCATATTCCAGAACAGTTACATGTTGGTTCACTTTTTCAAGTTGTTTGCACCACTCATAAGTTGAATCTGAAGATAGATCAACGCTTATAAAGATGTGGATGGAAATCATCTCTTGATTAAGGATTGAAGCCAACTGCTCATTTATCCAAGTTATTCCATTATATGCTGCTAATAAAATCGCAACATCATGAAATTCAATAATTTTTTTAATTTTCAAGCAGGTTAACCCCATCTACGACATATCCAAACTATTTTTTATAAAGATTCTTGCAAAATGCCATAAAGCGAGTGAATTTCTAGCGTGAATAACTAAAATTTAAAAAACTTACTCATAAATAATAAAATAGAAAGCGACAAAATAATCTAAAAACATAAACAAATGAGCATGTTACAAAGAACATTAGCATAAACATGGTTAAATACCCAAGGTCCGTTATTGTCTAGTTTTACCACCCTATACCAATTCCAATAAATAATAACGGTAATATGCGTCATTCCCGAAATCTTTAATTGGGAATCTATTCGCACACATAGATTCCTGCTAAGAGCTTGCAGGAATGACGCTTTTACAGTTCAGGTATAAATATATTTTGATTGGTATTGTTTCCTTGGTTAACAAAGAGGCTCTTTTGAATTTCAAGAGGGTAAGCAATTAGCATTTATTTTAGAAAAGTCTAATTTCCCTGTCAGTAAATAAGCAATCGTTTTGAAATGTTGCGCTTTATATCCTCTCGCTTTTCTTTTTGCTGCCTGTAAAACCGAGTTTAAA